>JACZKT010000148.1 GCA_014859905.1 Rubrivivax sp. | reverse complement strand
CTGCGGGCCCGAGACCCTGGACCACGCCGCGCTGGCCCGCGCGGGCCTGGCGACGATCCGCGCCGACATCCGCGACCCGGCCGCCCTGAAGCGGCTGGCCGGCGAGATTGGCAGCGGCCCCGGGCGCATCGACATCCTCGTCAACACCGCCGGCTCTTCGGTGCAGGTGCCCTTGAAGGCCATCGAGCAACTCACGGACGAGTTGATCGCAGAAGTCTTTCAGGCCAATGCAATCGGCGTGCTGGCCAGCATCCGCGAACTGACCCCGTTGCTGCGCCTGGGGCGCGATCCGGTCATCGTCAACATCGGCTCAGTGGCGGCACGCACCGGCGTGGGCAGCAACCTGGCCTACGTGGGCGCGAAGGCAGCGGTGGACGCGATGTCCATCGGCCTGGCCAAGGCCCTGGCGCCGCAGATCCGCGTCGTGGGCATCGCGCCCAGCGCGCTGGAAACCGGCTTCGTCAAGGGTCGCGGCAGCGACTTCATCGCCACCACGGTGGCGGCCACGCCGCTGCGCCGGCTGACCACGCCGGCCGAGGTGGCCTCGGCGGTGCTGTGCGCCGCGCGCGTGCTCACGGCCACCACGGGCGTCACTATCGCTGTGGATGGCGGACGCCACCTGTAGACCGCAGCCGCTGCAAGAAACCTTCATGCGCAAAGTCATCCTCACCTGTGCCGTCACCGGCAACATCACCCGGCCCGACCAGACGCCGCACCTGCCGATCACGCCCGAGCAGATCGCCAACGCATGCCTGGAAGCCGCCGAGCAGGGCGCGGCCATCGTACACATCCACGTGCGCCACCCTGAAGACGGCAGCCCCTCCATGGAGCTGGGGCACTACGCCGAGGTAGTGGAACGTATCCAGGCCCGCAACCGGCGATTGCTGGTGAACCTGACCACAGGCCCTGGCCAGCGCTACATCCCCAGCGAGCACGACCCGGCCGTGGCCGATGGCGGCACCAATCTGTTGCGCCCGGCGCTGCGCGTGGCGCACGTGGAAGCGTTGCGCCCGCCCATCTGCACGCTGGACCTCAACACCATGGCCTCGGGCAACCAGGTCGTCATCAACACGCCGCGCACGGCCTCCGACATGGCGCGGCGCATGTTGGCCGCAGGCGTCAAACCGGAACTGGAGTTGTTCAACGCCGGCGACCTGGTGATGGCGCGCGACCTGATGGCCGAGGTGGACTTCCCGCCGCCGCTGATGGTGTCGTTCGTGATGGGCGTGAAGTTCGGCTGGCCCGCCACGGTGGAGGCCTTGCAGCTGGCGCGCAGCCTGCTGCCGGCCGGCAGCGTGTGGACGGCCTTCGGCGTGGGCCGCGACTCTTTTCCCATGGTGGCGCAATCGGTGCTGTTGGGCGGCCACGTGCGGGTGGGCATGGAGGACTGCATCTACCTGCAGCGCGGCACCCTGACGCCGAGCAACGCCGCGCTGTGCGCCAAGGCGGCCCGCATCGTGGGCGACCTCGGGTACGAACTGGCCACGCCTGAAGAGGCACGCGAGAAGCTGGCACTGCCATGAACACAGGCTCCTCCGCAGGCGCCTTGCCGGGAACGGTCATTGAGACCACGAACATGGTGAGCATGCGCGACGGCACGAGGCTGTCCACCGACCTGTACTTTCCGGCGCGACAACGGCAAGCGCTGCCCACCGTGCTGACCCGCACGCCCTACGACAAGCGCAAGTTCCGCGACAGTACGTCGGAGCTGTGGAAATTCGTCGAGGCCGGCTTCGTGGTGGCGGTGCAGGACCTGCGCGGTACCTTCGAGTCCGAAGGTGACTGCCGGGTCAGTGAACACGAGCGGCACGACGGCCATGACACCGTGGTCTGGCTCGCCGGCCAGGCCTGGTCCAACGGGCGTGTGGGCACCTACGGCTGCTCGCACCGCGGCGAGGTGCAGTACCAGCTGGCGGCCGAGAGGCCGCCGGGCCTTGCCTGCATGATCGCGCAGGCCGGCGGCTCCATCCTCAGCGGGGAGACTGCCCGCTCCTACATCCACATGGGCGGCGCCGTGAACCTGGGCATCGCGCCCTGGTACCGCACGCACCAGAACACCGTGCGGCCGCAGTTCCCCAGGGGCACGCCGGCCGAGTTGATCCGCCAGGCCTCGGCGCACCATTCGCTGGCGCCGGTGCAGGTCGAGATGCGCTACCCGCAGGACCTGCAGCACCTGCCCATCATCGACATCCTCGACCGGGTGGGATCACCGCCGTCCGAGTGGCGCGACATGGTGTCGCACGCGCCAGGCGACCCCTGGTGGCAGCGCAAGGGCCATGTCACCCGGCGCGACGTGCTGGACGTGCCCATCCTGCACGTCAACTCGTGGTTCGACTTCGGCGTGCAGGAGACGCTGATGCTGGCCGAGATGGTGCGGCAGCACGGCGGCAGCGAGCGCACGCGGCGCAACCAGTTCGTGCTGGTGTCGGCTGCCGGGCACTGCGGCTCGGAAAAGCTGGTGCCCGGGGCGGGGATCGGCGAGCTGGACTTGGGCGACCCGAGTTTCAATGCCTTCGGCCTGTACATCCGCTGGTTCCGCCACTGGCTCGAAGGCCCGGGCGACGACTATCCCGACCAGCCGTACATCCGCTACTTCCTGCTCAACCGCAACGCGTGGCGCGAGGCCCCGTCCTGGCCGCCGCCCGGGGCCGTGCCGACGGCGTGGTACTTGTCGTCTCGGCACGGTGCGCAGTCGCTGCACGGCGACGGGCGGCTGCACACCACACCGGCTGGCGATGCGGGTTCGGACTCGTTCGTCTACGACCCGCTCAACCCGGTGCCCACTGCCGGCGGCGTGATGTGGTCGCCGGGCACGCCGCCCGCCGTGCCCATCGGCCCGGTGGACCAGCGCGCGGCGCAGGTGCGCCAGGACGTGCTGGTCTACACCTCGCCACCATTCGCCCGGGCGCAGGAAGTCGTGGGGCCGATTTCGGCCGCGCTGTGGGTGCGTTCGTCGGCCCCCGACACCGACTTCACGGCCAAGCTCAGCGTCGTGCTGCCCGATGGGCGCGCACTGTGGCTCAGCGAGGGCATCCTGCGCCTGCGCTATTGGGCGGGGCTCGATCAAGCCCGGCCGGTGCCGCCCGGTTCGGTCACGCCGATCCGGATCGACCTGAAGGCCATCGCCTTCGAGATCCAGCCTGGCAGTTGCGTGAGGCTGGAGGTGTCGTCGAGCAACTTCCCGCGTTTCGAGCGCAACCTCAACACGGGCGGCAACAACTTCGACGAGTGCACGCCGGTGACGGCCGTGAACACCGTGATGCATGGGCCTCTGCAGCCCTCGTGCCTGAGTCTCTGCCTGCGCGCGGCGAGCTGACGCCGCCATCGGTTTGTGACCAGAAAGTCAGTGTCTTCCGGCTTATGTTTCGGAATATCGATAAGGGAAGAACGGGAGCACTGAGGTTTACCCCGATCTCGTGCTCCTTGTAAACATGACCCACAGGTCATACGATTTGCACTTACCCGCTGCGATCGTGCTCCTGCACGCCCCCACGCCCTTCGCGCTCACCGGAAACGCCCCTTGATTTCCAATCCTGACACGCTGGACATCGTCGCCTCGGGCCTGGCCTTTCCGGAAGGCCCGGTGGCCCTGGCCGATGGCTCGGTGCTGGTGGTGGAGATCGGCGGCCACGCGCTGGCCCGCTGCCACCCCGGCGGCGACGTGGTGCGGCTGGCCGCGCTCGAAGGCGGCCCCAACGGCGCGGCCATGGGGCCCGAGGGTTGGGTCTACATCTGCAACAGCGGCGGCTGGGTCCATGCCGACGTCACGCTGGAGGACGGCCGCACGCTGCGCCGCGCCGTGGGGCAACTGCCCAGGGCCGGCTGGATCGAGCGCGTGCGACTGGCGGACGGCCGAACGGAGCGGCTGCACGACAGCTGCAACGGCGTGCCGCTGCAGTCGCCCAACGACCTCGTCTTCGATGCCCACGGTGGTTACTACTTCTCCGACATCGGCAAGCGCAGCGATACCGCGCTGGGCCTGGGCGCGGTGTTCTACGGTCATGCGGACGGCCGGCCCCTGCGTCGGACGGTCGGCGAACTGGTCACGCCCAATGGGGTCGGCCTGAGCCCGGATGGGCAAACCTTGTACGTAGCCGAGACGCTGACGCGGCGCCTGCTGGCCTTCGACATCGTGTCGCCCGGCGCCGTGCACCTGGCGCCCTGGCCTGCGCCGGGCGGCGGGCGCCTGCTGGCGGCCTTGCCCGGCTTCAATGGCCTGGACTCGATGGCCGTGGACGCACGCGGCTGGATCAACGTGTGCTCGCTCATCAACGGCGGGATCTGGTCGATTTCGCCCGACGGCGCGGCGTCCACGCACTGGCCAATGGACGACCCCTACACCACCAACCTGTGCTTCGGCGGGCCCGATCGCCGCAGCGTATTCGTCACGTTGTCCGGCTCGGGCCGGCTGGCGCGCATCGCCTGGCCGGTGCCCGGCCTGCCTTTGCATTTCAACTGAGAACCGCATGAGCTACTTCGCACCTGGCTTGCTACAGGGCCGCAACGCCTTCGTCTCGGGCGGCACCAGCGGCATCAACCTGGCCATTGCCGAGGCCTTTGCCGGCGCCGGCGCCACGGTGGCCGTGATGAGCCGCAAACAGGCCAACGTGGACGCCGCGCTGGCCACACTGGCCGCAGGCAGCGGCCGGCCGCGCGCCCACGGCTATGCGGCCGACGTGCGGGACTTCGGCGCGGTCGAAGCTGCGCTGAAAGCCTTTCACGATGCCGCCGGGCCGATCGACGTCGTCGTCTCGGGCGCCGCGGGCAACTTCCTCGCACCCGCCAAGGCCATCTCGTCCAATGGCTTTCGCACCGTCCTGGACATCGACCTGCTGGGCAGCTTCCACGTCTACCGCGCGGCGCACGCCTGGCTCCGCAAGCCCGGCGCCAGCCTGATCAGCATCTCGGCACCGCAGGCCACCGAGGCCACCTTCGGCCAGGCGCACGTGGCCGCGGCCAAGGCGGGCGTGGACATGCTGACGCGCAGCCTGGCCGTGGAGTGGGGGCCGGAAGGCGTACGCGCCAACTGCATCGTGCCCGGCCCCATCGACGGTACCGAGGGCATGGCGCGGCTGGCGGCCACGCCGGCGCTGCGCCGGTCCATCGAGCGTTCGATCCCGCTGCGTCGCTACGGCAGCAAGCAGGAAGTGGCCACGATGGCGCTGTTCCTGGCCTCGGACGCGGCGAGCTACGTCAGCGGCAGCCTGATGTACTGCGACGGCGGGCAGACGCTGGCCATCGGCAGCGCCATGTCGCCGTCGGCCGTGGAAGACATGTTCAAACCTGGAGCTTGAGATGAAGCAGACCCCGAAGGTGATCATCACCAGCGCCACCACCGGCGCGATGCACATGCCCTGCATGTCGCCCTACCTGCCGGTGACGGTGGAACAGGTGGTCGAAGACTCGGTCAAGGCCGCCGAGGCCGGCGCGTCCATCGTGCACCTGCATGCACGCGACCCCGTCACCGGCATGCCGTCCACCGACCCCAAGATCTATGAGCGTTATGCCACCGCCATCAAGGCACGCTCGGACGTCATCATCAACCTCACGACGGGCCAGCCGGCCTTCGGCACGCCCGACGAAGTGCTCAACCAGCGCCTGGCCGGGCCGCTGGCGCTGTCACCCGAGATCACGTCCTTCAACATGGGGCCCATGAACCCGGCGCCGTGGGCGCTGTACGAGCGCTACAAGGACAAGATCATCCACCCTTGGGAAGAGATCTTCTTCACCGCGTCCAAGGGCACGACGATGCAGAACCCCTACACCTTCATGGAGCGGCTGGCCAAGGAACTGGGCGACGAGCGCGGAGTGAAGTTCGAGTTCGAGTGCTTCGACATCGGCCACCTGTACACGCTGAAGTTCATCGCCGAGCGCGGCTGGATCAGGCCGCCCTTCTTCATCCAGTCGGTGTTCGGCTTCCTGGGCGGGCTGCAGTCGCAGGCGCGGCACCTGGTGCACTTCCGCGAGACGGCCGACCTGCTGTTCGGTGAGGACTACATCTGGTCGGTGCTGGCCGCCGGCAAAGACCAGATCCGCATGACGGCCATGACCGGCGCCATGGGCGGCAACGTGCGCGTGGGCATGGAAGACAGCCTGTGGTACGGCAAGGGCCAGCCCGCGCAGTCCAGCGCGCAGCAGGTGGGCCGCATCCGCCGCATCCTGACCGAACTGGACCTGGAGATCGCCACGCCGGCCGAGGCGCGCGCCATCCTGGGCACCAAAGGTGCGGACAAGGTGAACTTCTGATGTCCGAATCCGTCACCGGCGGCGCCGGCCCGGCCGTCACGAATGCAGGCGTCGCGCGCTCCGCCGCCCTGTACCAGCGCGCGCGGCAGGTCATGCCCTCAGGCTACACACGCCAGATGGCGGTGACGCAGCCGCACCCGGCCTACGTTGCCAGCGGCCAGGGTTGCTGGGTCACCGACGTCGACGGCAACCGCCGCATCGACTGGGTCAACAACTTCGCCTCGCTGCTGCACGGCCACAACAAGAAGGAAGTGGTCGACGCCATCCACAACCAGGCCGCCACGGTGATGCTGTCGGTGATGCCCAGCGAGTGGGAAATCAAGCTCGCCGAGCTGCTGTGCGAGCGCATCCCCAGCGTGGAGCGCGTGCGCTTCATGAACTCGGGCACCGAAGCCAACCTGATGGCCACCAAGGCCGTGCGTGCCTACACCGGCAAGCCGCGCATCGCCAAGATGGAAGGTGGCTACCACGGCCAGTACGATCTGCTGGAGGCCAGCTTCCAGCCGCGCCCCGACCAGTGGGGCGACGCCAGCGCGCCGCGCTCGGTGGCCTACTCCGTTGGCACGCCGCAGAGCCTGCTGGACGAAGTGCTCGTACTGCCGCTCAACGACATCGAGGCCAGCCGCGCCCTGCTGCGCCGGCACGCGCACGAACTGGCCGGCGTCATTCTCGACCCGCTGCGCCTGCAGCTGGGCGTGGTGGCACCGCGGCACGACTACCTGGCCATGCTGCGTGAAGAGACGGCCAGGTTGGGCATCGTGCTGGTGTTCGACGAGGTGCTGTGCCTGCGCGTGGGCTATCACGGCACGCAGGGCCTGCACGGCATCACGCCCGACCTCACCACCATGGGCAAGATCATCGGCGGCGGCCTGCCCATCGGCGCGCTGGGCGGGCGTCGCGAGTTCATGTCGGTGTTCGAGATCGACGCCGGCGACCCCAAGATCAAGCACAGCGGCACCTTCACCGCCAACGCCATGACCATGGCCGCGGGCTTTGCCTCGATGGCGCTGATGACGCCCGAGGCCTTCGACCGCTTCAACGCCGTCAACCTGCGCCTGCGCGATGGGCTGGAGCGCATCCGCGTGGACCTGGGCATCGCCGGCGTGGTGCATGGTGCAGGATCGCTGTCCAGTCTGCTCATGACCGACATGCCGCTGAACAACTACCGCGTACTGGCCATGGCCATGGGCAGCGGGCTGGCTGCGAAGATCGAGACCTACAACAAGCTGCTGCTGCACGAGGGCATCTACAGCATGCGCGGCGGCTTCATCGGCTCCACGGCCATGGCCGACGACGACATCGACTTCACTCTGGCCGGTGTGAAGCGCGCACTGACGAGGATGCAATCGCTGTGAGCGGCGCCGTCGTGCACCGCCTGGACAGCGGCACGGGGCTTGCGGGCTGGATCCACCGCCACCCGTTTGCCAGCTTCTATGCGGTGGCGCTGGCTTTCTCCATCAGCCTGTGGTGCTACCTGGTGGTGATGGAGGTGATGGCGCCCAACCTGTACGGGCCTGGCGTGGGTGTGTTCGCTCGCTTCCAGGCCAACATGGCCGGCCTGCAGACCAGTGCGCCGCTGCTCATGCAGCACCGCGACAGCATCATCGTCTACCTCACGCTGTACGCCATGCTGCCGCTGGCCGCGCCGTTTTTCTTCTTCCCCTTCGCGCCGACGGCCAGCGCGCTGATCGTCACCGGCCTGGGGCGCGGTGCGGCCGTCGTCAGGGCCCTGCTGGGGGCCTACCTGCCGGTGCGCGGCGACGTGGGCTGGCGGCAGGCCTTGCGCCTGTACGGCCTGCTGGCCCTGGTGCTGGTGTCGCTGGCGGCCTCGTCGATGCTGTATGACGCGCTGTTCCACGGCGGGCAGCGGCTGCCGCACATGGCCAAGACCTGGGGCCTGGCCGACCTGCAGCTCTTCACCTTGGGCTGGGCGCTGGCCCTTTTCACCAACCAGGGCGGCCTGCTGGAAGAACTGGGCTGGCGCGGCTACGCCTGGCCAGTGCTGGTGCGCAAGCTGGGCCGGCCGTTGCCGGCCGCGCTGCTGCTGGGCGTGGCCTGGGCGCTGTGGCACCTGCCGCGCGAGATCGTGCCCATCCTGTCGGGCCAGGTCGGCCCGCTGGGCCTGCTGCTGGACCAGGCCCGCTTCGTCACCATGTGCGTAGGCATGACGCTGGTGGCCGTGGTCTTCGTGAACCTCAGCGGCGGCAGCGTCTGGCCGGCGATCTTGATCCACGGCTTCTTCAATTTCCATGCCCTGGGCTTTGCCACCGGCAACAACGGCGTGCGCGGCGTCGGCACCCTGGAGCCGGCGTTGATGTGGGCCGGCGCGGGCCTGCTGACGCTGCTGCTGGCCGGGCGCGACCTGGGCTGGCAGCGCCGCCTGCAAATCCACGGCGGCGACGGCCGCAGCGACCCCTCCAACCTCTGGGCACCGCCGCCCCCCGCACGATGAACACGCCCTTCCCCAACCCGCAATCCCGCTCGGCCGCGCTCTTCGAACGCGCGCGCCGCGTCATGCCCGGCGGCAACACGCGCCACATGATCACCTTCGGCCCCTACATCGTGTTCGGCGAGCGCGGCGAAGGCTGCCGGCTGCACGACGTGGACGGCAACGTCTACCTCGACTGGGTCAACAACTTCTCCGCCCTGATCCACGGCTACGGCTTCAAGCCCATCGACGATGCGGTGCAGGCGCAGTTGGCGCGCATGACGACCTGCATCCTGCCCACCGAAAGCGAAGTGGAGCTGGCCGAGCTGATCGTCGAGCGCATGCCCGGCGTCGAGCAGATCCGCTTCACCAATTCGGGCACCGAGGCGGTGATGGTGGCCATCAAGGGTGCGCGCGGCCTCACCGGGCGCAGCCGCATCGCCAAGGCCGAAGGCGGCTACCACGGCCAGTACGACCTGGTGGAAGCCAGCTTCCTGCCCACACCCGACAACTGGGGCCCGGCCGAGCGCCCCAACGCACCGGCCTTCGGGCGCGGCACGCCGCAGTCGCTGCTGGACCAGGCGCTGATCTTTCCCTTCAACGACACCGCCGCCACCTTGGCATTGCTGGAAGAGCAGGCGGGCCAGCTGGCCGCGGTCATCGTCGATCCCATCCCGCCGCGGCTGGGCTTCACGGTGGGCGATCGCGACTTCCTGCAGATGCTGCGCGACTACTGCACACGCACCGGCAGCGTGCTCATCTTCGACGAGGTGTTCACCAACCGCGTGGGCTACCACGGCGCGCAGGGCCACGTGGGCGTGACGCCGGAC
>JACZKT010000014.1 GCA_014859905.1 Rubrivivax sp. | reverse complement strand
CACCTGTTAATCAGCGCCACTTCTCAACCTGGTCCATGGGCTTCGCAGAGCCTGTCGCTTCGGAGTTGCAGTCCATCTCTCAGGCAAGTTGGCACGCAGAGCATCAGGCGGCTTCCATACAAGACGCACCTGCTCCTGGCCGTACTCTCCTGCTGTCCTTTTGGCAACGAGCTCAGGCCAGTCGTGGAAGTGCAGCCTAACCCTTCGCTCAAGCGGACACGCACCGGCAATCGTCGCATGGCCCTCATTTCATTCTGGGCCATGCGCCGCCTGCCGGTGCGTGCCGCTTAGCTGAAACGTTAGGCCCCACGGGTAGCACCGTACACCCCCGAGATGGCTAAAACTGCAAGTCCGAAACCGGCGAGTCCACGAAGTCACGAAGTTTCATCATGCCGAACCACACCAGGAGTTCGCATGAAACACACCTTCCAGTTGATCGGTATCGATCATGTGCAGTTCGAGCCTTTGTTTGCACTGACAGACGAGCAACTGAGGAGCCACCACGCGGTGCGTTGCTACACAACAGCGAGCCCAGGGTATCCCTGTCGCATCAGTCTCGAGGATGCGCGCGTCGGCGACGAATTGCTGCTGTTGCCCTACGTTCACCAGCCGGCGCCGTCGCCATATCGCGCGTCAGGGCCCATCTATGTCCGTCGCGGTGCGAACCAGCGTAAGCTACCCGCTGGTGTAGTTCCAAGCTACGTCACGTCCCGTCTCATTTCACTGCGAGCCTACGACTCCGAGCACATGATCGTGTCTGCCACAGTATGTGAGGGCCACATCGCCGCTCAGGAGATCGAGCAGCACTTCGGAAACGAATCGGTCGCATACATTCATCTTCACAATGCCAAGCGTGGCTGCTTCTCCTGCAACGTCATTCGTGCATAGTGCAGGTGGGGCCTAACCCTTCGCTCAAGCGGAGCGCCAACGGCAGGCCACCAGGCCCGGTCTGGCGGTACGCGGTACATTTTCGCCAGCCCGGGCCTGGCGTCCTGCCGTTGGCGCCCGCTTAGCTCAAGCGTTAGGCGGCACAAGTACCACCCTCTCGAGCGCCACACGCAATGCACATCGCCTACTGGTGCGTCCTCTTTTGCGTACTCGCGCCGTACTTCCTCTCCGTGGCTGCTCGATCGCAGGCCCCTCGATCCGGATATGTTCAAGACCCGCGCGCGTACAGCGAGAGCCTGGTCGGGTGGCGCAGGAGAGCGCATCTCGCGCACCTCAATGCGTTCGAGGCGACCCCCGCCATCGTGGCCGGGGTGGTCATCGCCGAGTTGGCCGGCGCACCACGCCTGCACGTCGATGTTCTTGCGCTCATGTTTGTCGTCTGTCGAGTCCTGCACGCTGCTCTGTACATCGCCGACAAGCCTATGCTTCGCAGTCACGCATGGCGTCTGGGAATCCTTTGCGTCATCGGCATGTTCATCGACGCAGCGCTCTACGGAAGGGTGTGAACTATGTCCGCTCTCAGCGCTTATGCCGCGCCGCGCGTGCCGCCTAACCCTTCGCTCAAGCGGACGCATTGCGGCATGCCGCGCATGGCCCTCATTTCATTCTGGGCCATGCGCGTCCTGCCGCAATGCGCCGCTTAGCTCAAACGTTAGCCCGCATAGGGGTAGTCCGTGGCAGTTGCCGGCTGATCTCATCGGCAGTATCATGGCTAGATGAATGCTGCGGCCAAGCTCCTGGTTGCCATGCGGCGCAATCCGCTCGACTGGCAGATCGCTCAACTCCAGAGTGTTGCCCGAAAGCACGGCATTGAGTGGCGCCACGATGGTGGAAGTCACTGCGTGTTCATACGCGCCGATGGGCGGACGTTGCCAGTCCCGGCGCATCGACCCATAAAGCCGGTCTACGTCAAGAAGTTCGTCGAATTGATCGATGGAGCCTGAACCATGAGCAAGCTGTCCGACTATCCGTTTGAGATCCGTCCCTTGA
>JACZKT010000147.1 GCA_014859905.1 Rubrivivax sp. | reverse complement strand
GAACGCCCTGCATACGAGGTGATCTACGCGCTCTGGAACGTCGAACTTTCCATAACTGGTCTCTTCGCATAAAGACTGTCTGCCGCCGTTCGGACTGGGCGGCTGAATGTCGGCGGCTTCCTGAAGCTGCCGGCCAGCCTTTGCAAGGTGGGCGACCGGTCCACTCTGAAACTTGACCTTCGCTGGGATCGTCGTGCAGAAGACTGCGAAGTCGAGCGGGCGCCCGCGATCTCCACCGGCTCACTCCCGACGCCGGAAACCGAGTGACTGCATCCGAAAGGCGCGAGGACCTGCTGCCGACCCATCGCGGGCGCTATGAGTCAAAAATACCAGACCTGCGGGCCACGCATCAGTCGCCAGAAGTGCGAGTTTGCTTCTCCCAAGCCCGACAGACCGCTTTGGGTCGGTACTGCCAGTTCGAGCTGTGCGGAAGCAGTCGCCGGCAGCGCGAACCTCCTTGCGAGTGGCCTACGACAGCTGCACCTCGAACAGCGGCCATTCGTGGAAGCGCCGGTCGCAGGGCCCAACGGCCGCTTGGTGGCAGTCAGCGTGAGTTCACCCGCCGGCGGCCAAGGTCGGCAACCGCTGCGAAGCAGTCAGTTCTTGAGCGATAGGCTTCGGCGCGCCATCAGTGCTTGATCGGGCCGGTGGTGGGCCCTACTGTGCAGAGGACTCGATCATTGCTGACCCTGACAGCTCAGCGGCGGAGTCGGCCCCCATCGCCGCGGCTGAATCGGCAGGCATAGCTTGGGAAGACTCGACGACATCCCCACCCCCATCTGAATTGGTCGAGGTCTCGGCCCGCGCATCGAGCGCATTCATGCGCCGCCGCAGCCCGGTCGCGAAGCTGCGCGCGCCATTGGCGATGTCGCGCACCTGGCGCTTGAGCCCCGCGCGCTGCGTGTCCACCGCCTGCGCCGAGACCACCTCGTGGATCTCCAGCGTCTGCAGAAGCGGCATCAGCTGGTCGAGCTTGACCAGCACCTCCAGGAAGCGGCGGCTGTTCGACGACAGCACCCGCACGTCCACGTCCAGCGGCACGGTGTCGTAGGACGCCAGGCTGGTGATGCCGTGGGCCTTGAACAGCGCTTCGGCGCCGTCGATCGCCTCGTTCAGGCTGGCGGCGGCGGCCTCGATCCTGCCGCGCAGCGCCGCTTCGATCTTGCCGATGTCCTCGTGGTCCAGCCGCGTGCGCGCGATGACCGAGATGAAGTGCATGTTCAGTTGCAGCGTGTTGAACATGCGCACGAACATGCGCTTGCCTTCGGCGCTGCTGAACCGCGTCGCGATCTTGAGGCTGGCCGCCTCGACGCGGCGGAAGTCGACCTTGACTTCCCTGGCCAGGATGCGCGCGTTGGCGCCGCCCTGGTCCACCTTGACGATCTCGACGTTGGCCATGCCCGGGGCTCCTTCTGCTGACATCAGGGGTCGATGGCATCTTCCGAAGGCGCCCTCCCCTTTGCCATACGAAAGCCCCGGCACGTCGGGGCGCTTTCGCGATCAGTTGCGTGGTGCCGGGTCCCGGCCCATTGACCGCGCCCGATCGGCGCCCTACCTTTGCGCCATGCAGCAGCTGGCCCTGCAATCAAACCCGGCAAGCCTTGGAGATCTTCTGAACTGATCCCCCGGTCGGGTGCCTGAGGGCCCCCATCGGGACGAGCAGATCGCGGTGGTTGCACGCCCCACCATGGGCGGCACCCGTTGGGGCGTCGCTCCATCGGGTGCTTCCGTGCATCGCCACGTGGACGACCGCGACAGCGGTCCGGCACACCGGCTTCCGGCCGGGCTTTCGAGGCAAGGGCCGCACTGAGGTGCCGCGCCCATCCGCTCCTGCGCAGCGCGCCAGCCGCGCCCTTGCCTCCCGGGCTCGTTCCGACTTCGCCGATGTCCCCCCGATCGGACGCTGACACCGATCCCCGCGCTCGTGCGCGGCCCTGAGCACCCTGTCAGCCCTGGAGTTCCCAGCCCCGTACCGCATGGCGGTCGGAGCCACATCACCCAACCGTCACCCGCATGGGGGCCCACGCCCCCGTCACGGGGTGCGCGTGGCCTCCCTTCGTCACAAAGGAGCCCACGATGCACAGCCCCCCTCTCGACACTGAGGTCGACGTTCAGGTCGACACTCATGGCGGCACACCCGCCGGTCCGGCCTTCACGCTGGCGCCGACGAAGGCCACAGGCCGCAGCAGGCAACGCCCTGCTGCCCATGGCTCGCCCGACCCGGTCGGCCTCGTCTCGGACGATGCCAGTCACGGTCCCACGGCAGCCCAGTTCTTCATCGACGCCGAGTTCGACGCCCTGTCCGGCCTGGACCTGCAAGGCGAGCTCGGCACCGAAAGCGCCGCCGGCCAAAGCGGCAGCGGAAGCGACGAGTGGAGCGAGGACGACATCGTCCGGCTGCACTGGCGCCTGCTGCAGGAGATCCGGCACCTGGCCGATCCGGCCACGCCGCTGGAGGAGAAGCTTGACACCCTGCGCTGGGTGTTCACCGAACGCGAGAAGGACGGCCTGCCGTTCTCGTTCGTGAGCTGCCTGCGCGTGGTCGGCTGCAGCCCCTTGTCGCCGATCGCGTACTGCGGTCTGGTCGACGCCGAGGAGGTTCGCGAGCGCATCCGCCAAGGGCTGAGGCCCTGGCTGCGAGCGACGCTGGCCCGCTACCCCGATTGGGTGCGCGAGGCCGTGGCGACCCACCCTGAATGGGTCGAGGCCCGGCTGACCCGCAATCCGCAGTGGATCAACGAGCAGCTCAAGCAGATGTCCGTGCAGGGCGACCTGTTCGCGTGATCGCGCCCACCCCGGGTGTCGTGCCTCCGGCCTTGGCGACCGACCTGGTCACGCCGCGGCGGCACGCGCCCATCCGTTTGAAGGAACACACCATGCTCACTTGCCGCCACCCTGCACGCCAGGTTCCAGGCCGCGTGCGCCTGCTGTCCGTGCAGGCGCCCGAGGACATCGAGTACCTCGTCAAGGAAAGCGAAGTGCTGACCGGCCAGTCCGGCCGCACCTTCGTGATCGCCGGCGCCGACCGGCTCGTCTACCGCGTCCATTGGCAGCCGCTCACCGAATCGGGTGGGCATGCCGCCGGGCCGGTGGTCGAGCGCCTCGGCACGGGCGGCGAGGTCGTGAGTCGCCAGCACCTGCAGCTCTGGGAGTTTCTGGAGCACAGCCTCGTCGAGGCGCAGGCCGCCGGCCAGTTGTTCACCCTTCCGGTCCGCCACGGGCGCTGACCGGCCCTCACACCCCGGTGGGTGCACCCCGCCAGGGGTGGGTCCGCCGGTTCCCTCCCCCGATGGAGGTTCCCCCGAAGGAGTTCCCCATGAAGATCCAAGTCCGAATCAACGAAGAAGGCGCGCTGCGCAACCAGCGCCACGCCTTCAGCAACCGGTTCACCCTGGTGTCCGAGCTGCTGCAGAACGCGCGCCGCGCCGGCGCCAGCCTGATCCGGATCGACCACGATCCGCAGGCGCAGGTCCTCACCGTGCAGGACGACGGCCACGGCCTGGACGACTTCCAGAAGCTGTTGAGCTTCCACGAGTCGGGCTGGGACGCCGACACCTGCACCCAGGAGCGCCCCTTCGGCGTCGGCTTCTCGAAGTGCCTGTACGCAGCCACGCGCTGCGTGGTGGCCTCGGGCCGGCGCCGCGTCGACATCGACACCGCCGCGGCTTTGGCCAAGGCCTTGGTCGAGGTCGAGGAACGCGCCGAAAGCGACGCGGTCGCGGGCACCCGGGTCGAGCTGCACGGCGTCGACCTGCCCGATCTGGCGCAGCGCGCCGAAGAACTCTGCACCGGGTTCCCGGTGGCGGTGTGGTTCAACGGCGAGCCGCTCAAGCGCGTGATGGCCGAGGCCCACCTGGCCACCCAGGCCAGCGCCATCGGCGCCGTGCACCTGGCCGGCACGCGCGATGGCAAGTACACCCATGACACCTGGGTCTTCCTGCAGGGCTTCTGCGTGCTGCGGCCGGCCTGGTCCAGCCCCGGTTCCGGGACGGATGTGAACGTCGTGCACCTGGACTCGCGCCAGTTCATGGCGCGCCTGCCAGACCGCGACCGCCTGATCGACGAGGACGTGCAGCGCCAGCGCATCGACGCCGAGCTCAAAGCCTGCTGGCGCCGCACGCTGGGAGTTGCCAAGGCCGAACTGCCGCCGCGCTACTTTATCGACGGCTACTACGGCGTCATGCGCGGCTGGGGGCACCTCGACCTGCTGAACGACCTTGACACCTTGCCGGCGGCGTTGTGCAGCCTGGTGTCGGGCTACCCGGTGCAGGTGGAGCATGGCGAACGCCACCACCTCACGCCGGTGCCGACCGCGCCCTCGCGCGAGGCCATCGAGTCGGGCGCCGTGCAGCTGGTGGTCCTGGACGACGTGGGCGACGACAACGCGCCGCGCTGGATGCTGGCGCGCGCCCGCGGCTGGCTGGTGTTCGACTGGATCGGCGTGCACGCCGACCACTGGGTGATGCGCCACGTCCGCTTCCTCGAGGAAGAAGGCCAACGCGTGACGCCGGTGGGCGAGAAGCTGCGCACCGCGCTGGAAGGCCGCTGGGTCTGGCCCACAGTCATCCTGTGCGAGAAGGTGCGCCTGCGCGTCGGCAAGGACCAAGTGCTGGTCAGCGACGCAGGGGTCTGCCACGACGGCAACCTGTACATCCCCGACGGCGAGACCACGGGCGCGCCGGTGGAACAGCTGTCGTCGTTCACCGACGAGCATGACCAGTTCCTGGATGCCGACCGCGATGCCGACCGCGACGCGCTGGCCGACCTGCTGCGCCTGCTGCGGGCAGTGGACCCGGTGCAGACGCTGGACTCGCTGCTGCAGTCCCTGCGGCTGGGCAAGTACCCGTTGCTGCACGGCAAGACCTTCCAGCTGACGGTGGGCGTGGGCCTGGCGCCCGGGCACACCGTCGATCTGGTCGACCGGGTAGACCGGGCTGATAGCGTGGATGCAGCCGCGGCCGGGGGCGCACATGCAGGACGCTGACTACGCGGCCCGCATCGATGCGGTTAAGCAGCGCGCGCATGGCCGCTGGAGCGAGGTGCTGGCCGCGGCCGGCGTGGAGGAGCGCATCCTGAAGCACCGCAACGGGCCCTGCCCGCTGTGCGGCGGCACGGACCGCTTCCAGTACACCGACAAGTTCGGCGAAGGCAACTACCACTGCCGTCAATGTGGCCCGGGCGGCGGCTTCAAGCTGCTGCAGGCCGTGCGCGGCGTGGACTTCCACGCTGCCCTGTGCGAGGTAGAACGCTGCCTGGGCGTGCTGCCGCCGGCGGTGGCGGCCAACGAGCCCGGCGCCAC
>JACZKT010000146.1 GCA_014859905.1 Rubrivivax sp. | reverse complement strand
GGCGCCGGGCGACGAACGCTACATGATGCTGGTGCAACCGGTGCCGCGCGGGCTGGCCGCCAACGCGCTGGCCGTGCAGGCGGCGTACAGCGAATATCAGCAGCGCGCGCTGGCGCGCGACAGCCTGCGCCGCATGTACGTCGGCACCCTCACGCTGACGCTGATCCTGGCCGTGTTCGCCGCCGTGCTGCTGGCCCTCCTGCTGGGCAACCAGCTGGCGAAGCCGCTGCTGCTGCTGGCCGACGGCGTGCGCCAGGTGGCGGCCGGCGACCTGACTGCCAAACCGGTGTTCGCCAGCGGCGACGAACTCGGCGGCCTGACGCGCAGCTTTGCCGACATGACGGCGCAGGTGGCCGAGGCGCGTGGCCAGGTGCAGCGCGGCATGCAACAGCTGGAAGGCGCCCGCACGCGACTGCAGACCATCCTGGACACCCTGACCGCCGGCGTCATCGTGTTCGACCGCGAAGGCCGCATCGACACCGTCAACCCCGGCGCCACGCGCATCCTGCAGCGGCCGCTGTCGGCCTGGCGCGGACGCCGCCTGTCCGAACTGCCCGAGCTGCAGACCCTGGCGCAGGGTGTCGAGCAGCGCTTCGAGCTGCTGGCCACCAGCCCCGAGGTCGGCGAGCGCGACCAGTGGCAGGAATCCTTCGACCTCACGCGCGGCGACGGCGTCACGCTGACACTGCTGGTGCGCGGCGCCACGCTGCCGGGAGACGCCAAGCTGCTGGTCTTCGACGACATCACCGAGATCGTCTCGGCGCAGCGCTCGGCGGCCTGGTCCGAGGTGGCGCGGCGCCTGGCGCACGAGATCAAGAACCCGCTGACGCCGATCCAGCTGTCGGCAGAGCGGCTGCGCCACAAGCTGGAGGCCAAGCTCGAGGGCGCCGACCAGGCGCTGCTGTTGCGCTCGGTGGCCACCATCGTCAACCAGGTGCAGGCGATGCAGGCGCTGGTCAACGAATTCCGCGACTACGCGCGGCTGCCGGCGGCGCAGCTGCTGCCGCTGGACCTGAACGCACTGGCCGCCGAAGTGATGGCGCTGTACGGCCAGGCGCTGGACAACGGCCTGCTGGTGGCCGACCTGGCGCCGCAGCTGCCGCGCATCCTGGGCGACGCCACGCAGCTGCGACAGGTCATCCACAACCTGGTGCAGAACGCGCTGGACGCGGTGGCCGACCGGCCCGACGGCCAGGTCGAGATCAGGACGTCGGTGGCGCGCGGCGAGCACGGCGAGCTGCACGCGGTGCGGCTGACGGTCATCGACAACGGCCCGGGCTTCGCCGAGAAAGTGCTCAAGCGCGCCTTCGAACCCTACGTCACCACCAAGCCGCGAGGCACCGGCCTGGGCCTGGCGGTGGTGAAGAAGATCGCCGACGAACACGGTGCGCGGCTGCGTGCGGCCAACCTGCACGCCGGTGACCAGACCGACGGCCCGGTGACGGGCGCGCGCGTTTCGCTATCATTTTCCAAGTTTGCCGTCACGCCGGCCGGAACTGCGGGGGGCGCCGACGCCATCCTCGCGCCGGCGCCCGGCGACGCAACACAGGTGCATTAGAGGGCATGGCAACCATACTGGTAGTCGATGACGAGTTGGGCATCCGCGCCCTGCTCAGCGAGATCCTCACCGACGAGGGACACACCGTCGAACTGGCCGAAGACGCCGCGCAGGCGCGCCTGGTGCGCGAGTCCCTGCGCCCGGACCTCGTGCTGCTGGACATCTGGATGCCCGACGTCGACGGCGTGACGCTGCTCAAGGAATGGTCGGCCAGCGGGCAGTTGCAGATGCCGGTGATCATGATGAGCGGCCACGGCACCATCGACACCGCGGTCGAGGCCACGAAGTACGGCGCCAGCGCCTTCCTGGAAAAGCCGATCACGCTGCAGAAGCTGTTGCGCGCGGTGGAGCAGGCGCTCATCAAGCCCGCGCAGCGCCTGGCCATGGGCCTGGCCACGCCCTATGTGCGCAGCGACGCGCCGTACAACGGCGAAGTCCAGGCCGGCGGCGGCCACGGCCAGCCGCTGCTGCCTTCCGTGGCCGAGGGCCCGCGCGCCGAGCAGAGCTTCGACCTCGACCGCCCGCTGCGCGAGGCGCGGGACGCCTTCGAGAAGAGCTACTTCGAGTTCCACCTCGCCAAGGAGGGCGGCTCGATGACGCGCGTGGCCGAGAAGACCGGGCTGGAGCGCACGCACCTGTACCGCAAGCTCAAGCAGCTGGGCGTGGACCTGACGCGCAACAAGCGCGGCGGCGGCTGAGCGGCCGCGCGCGGCAAGGCTATACTCGCGGGCTCACGGCCTGGTAGCTCAGTTGGTAGAGCAGCGGATTGAAAATCCGCGTGTCGGTGGTTCGATTCCGCCCCAGGCCACCAGACAAATCAACGGCTTGCATGCGCTCACCCGCTGCAAGCCGTTATGCTTTGTGTAGTTCCTGTGCGTCGAGCCAAGAAGACCACTCAGCGCGCTGCGCACAGACCGACATGTGCGCTGCCGGCGTCAACCCGGTTCCAGCGGTGGCAATGCTGCCGCTCGTGGCAGGCGGCTTGCGGTTATCGGTCATTGAAGACTGTCGGCTTTCGGGCCTCGCAGTCCGCGCTGCGAGCGTGCTTGATCGCGCGCCATTCCGTACGGCTGACCGTCGTACTGCATGGTCCTGCGCAGACCTCGCACCCGTCAATGGTGCGCCGGATTCATCCCGTGATGATGGGCCGCAGGGTCT
>JACZKT010000145.1 GCA_014859905.1 Rubrivivax sp. | reverse complement strand
AACAGGCGCACCACAGCGCGCAGCCCGGCCACGCCGGGCGCATGGCCATCGACCCGCAGCACGCCTCGGCCTACATGGCGCATGCCGTGATGAGCTTCAACGAGCAGCTCGACCGCATCGGCGAGATGGTCGGCGTGGTGGTCTTGGGCATGCTGCTGTGGGCGGTGCCGTGGACGCCGGCGGCCTGGTGGTTCGTGCCTCTCGTGCTGCTGGCGGTGCGCCCCTTGGCGGTGGCCGTGGGGCTGGCGGGCTCGCGCACCTCGCAGCGGCAACGCCGGCTCATCGGCTGGTTCGGCATCCGCGGCATCGGCTCGCTCTACTACCTGAGCTATGCCCTCAACCACGGTCTGCCGGCCAGGCATGCCGACACGCTGGTGGCGCTGACGGTGGCGGTGGTCGTGAGCTCGATCGTCGTGCACGGCATCTCGGTGACGCCGCTGATGTCGCACTACCGGCGGCGGCGTCCCGGCGGCCGCGCGTCGCGGTAGGGCCCGCCCGGGCACGCTGAACACCGGAGGGTCCTGCGCTATGTGCGCTGGCGCACAGACCCATGCATCCCATGGCCCCATTGTGCAAGTGTGTACGCAAGCGCACGGACAAGCATGGTCTTGCGCCGACCGCGATCTCACCCATCCCGCCACGCACGAGGCTGCCGACATGACCCGTCAACGAAGGCTCGGGCGCTGCGGCGCCGAGGCGACATGAGCCGCCCATGAAAGCCGCCGCGTCCGCCGGCCCTGCTGCCCCTGCACCCACCAAGTCCGCGACGGGCATCACCGGCTTCGACGAGATCACCGGCGGCGGCTTGCCACGGGGCCGCACCACGCTGCTGGTGGGTGGGCCGGGCTCCGGCAAGACGGTCTTCGCGATGCAGTGCCTGGTGCACGGTGCGCGGTCATGCAAGGAGCCCGGCATCTTCGTCGCTTTCGAGGAGACTTCGCAGCGCATCCGCGCCAACTCCGAAGGTTTCGGGTGGGGGCTGGAATCGCTGCACCCGAAGCGGCTGGTCTTCGTCGACGCGCAGCCGGCGCCCGACCTGATCCAGTCCGGCACGTTCGACCTCGGCGGCATGCTGGCGGCGCTGGAGGTCCAGGCCAGGCAGATGGGCGCCAGGCGCATCGTGTTCGACGCCCTGGACATCGTGCTCGCCTTGCTGCCCGACGCGACGGCCAAGAGGCGGGAGGTCTATCGACTGCACGACTGGCTGATCGCCCACGGCCTGACCGCCATCATCACCGCCAAGGCCGACGGCGGCGGCACCCGCACCGCCGGCCAGCAACCCTTCGGGTTCATGTATTTCATGGTCGACTGCACCGTGATCCTCAGCCACCGCGTGGTGCTGGGCATCTCGCAGCGCGATCTGCGCGTCCAGAAGTACCGCGGCTCGGCATTCGACGAGAACGAGACGCCCTTCGTCATCGGCAAGGGCGGCTTCGACGTGGCCGTTGCGCACGTCTCGGGCCGCACGGACACCGCCACCACCAGCGAACGTGTCGGCAGCGGCGTGGCACGCCTGGACACCATGCTGGGCGGCGGCTACTACCGCGGCGCCACGGTGCTGACCACCGGCTTCCCGGGCACCGCCAAGACGACGCTGAGCGGGGCCTTCGCCGAGGCCGCGTGCCAACGCGGCGAGCGCACCTTGTTCGTCAGCTTCGACTCGGACGGCAGCGAGGTCGTGCGCAACCTGGCATCGGTGCACATCCAGCTGGCCCGCCACGTCAAGAGCGGACTGCTGCGCATGGTTTCGGCACGCACCTTCACCGGCAGCGCGGAGAGCTTTCTCGTGCGCATCAAGGCGCTGGCCCAGGAGCATGGCGCGCGCTGTCTGGTCATCGACCCGGTGTCCGCGCTGTCCAAGGCGGGCAACGAACGGACCGCACACCGCGTCGCCGAGCGCCTGATCGACTGGTCGAAGTCCGCCGGCATCACGCTGGTCTGCACCAGCCCGCTCGACGAACTGTCCGCCACGGCAGGCTCGGGTTCGCCGCTGCACATCTCGACGCTGGCCGACACCTGGATCCACCTCAGCTACCTGGTGCAGGCCGGCGAGCGCAACCGCGGCATGTCGATCATCAAGTCGCGCGGCACCGCGCATTCCAGCCAGGTGCGCGAGCTGGTCCTCAGCGACGATGGCGTGACGCTGGCCGACATCTACACCGCCGGCGGCGAGGTGCTGATGGGCACGCTGCGCTGGGAAAAGGAACGCGCCGTGCACGCGGCCGCCGCGGCGGCCGAGGTGACGGGCAGGCTCAAGCGCGTCAAGCGCGACGCCGAGGAGGCCGAACTCGAGGTGCGGATCAGGTCGCTGCAGACCGAACTGGTGGCCAGGCAGGTGGAAAAGAGCCTGCTCGCGCAAACCACCGAGAGCCGCGACGAGGAGCTGTCCCAGGGCCGCAGTCAGATGCGCGAACTGCGCGGCGCCGACGCGGCCAAGGGCACACCGAAGTGATGAGCCGCCGATGAAACGCCCCGGCGCATTCAGGTTCAGGCTCTACATCGCCGGCGACGCAGTGAACTCGGCGCAGGCCCTGGCCAACCTGCAGGCCCTGTGCCGTGCCCACCTGCCGGACCGCCACACGATCGATGTCGTGGACGTGTTTCACCACCCGAGGCGCGCGCTGGACGACGGCATCTTCATGACGCCGATGCTGCTGAAGCTGGCGCCCGGCCCACCGCGCAGGATCGTCGGCACCCTCGGCGACACAGCCACCGTGCTGCAGGCGCTGGACTTGCACACGGTGGCCGCATGAAGCCCGAGCTCCCCGCCGCGGCCGCGGCGCGCGACGAGGAGATCGCGGCGCTCATCGAGACCCTGCACGCCACCGACCAGCGGCTGGCGGCCTTGACGCGCGGCGAGGTCGACACGGTCGCCAACCGGGACGGCCGCACCTCGCTGCTGCAGCGGGCGCAGGAGCAACTGCGGGATGTCGAGGCACGCAAGCAGGCCGCCCTGCTCGACGCGCTGCCGGTGCACATCGCCTTGCTCGACGCCCAGGGCGTCATCGTCTCGGTCAACGACGCCTGGCGCCGGTTTGCCGAAGCCAACGACTGGCACGACGCCGAATACGGCGTCGGTCAGAGCTATGCCGAGGTGTGCGACCGCGCCGGCGGCGCCGGCGCCGAGGAAGCAGCCCAGGTCGCCGCCGGCGTGCGCGCGGTACTGGCCGGCGAACGCAGCGTCTTCTCGATCGAGGTTCCCTGCCATTCGGTGACCGCACAGCGCTGGTTCCTGATGACGGTGAACCCGCTGCAGGCGGGACACCTGAGCGGTGCCATCGTCTGGCATGTCGACGTCACCGAGCGCCGGGCCGACCAGGACACCCTGCGCGACCTCAACGCCAGCCTGGAAGCCAGGGTGCGGGCGCGCACCACCGAACTCAAGCTCGCGCGCGACCAGGCCGAGCTGGCCAACCGCGCCAAGTCGTCGTTCCTGGCCATCATGAGCCACGAGATCCGCACGCCGATGAACGGCGTCATCGGCATGATCGACGTGCTGGAGCGCAGCAGCCTCAGGCCGAGCCAGGTGGAGATCGTGCGGACGGTGCGCGAATCGGCTTATGCGCTGCTGACCATCGTCGACGACGTGCTCGACTTCTCGAAGATCGAGGCCGGACGGTTCCAGATCGACAGCGAACCGATGGACGTGGCCGCGGTGGTGGAGGCGGTGTGCGACACGCTGGACGCCCTGGCGGCCGGCAAGGGCGTGGCGCTGCGCATGTTCACCGATCCGGCACTGCCCGAGCGCTCGCTCGGCGACGCGGCGCGCTTGCGCCAGATCCTGATCAACCTGGTCGGCAATGCCATCAAGTTCAGCAGCGGCCAGGGGCGGCCGGGCCGCGTCCTCGTGCGCGCCGTGGTCGGCGAGGCTGCCGCCGCAGCTTCGACGCTGACGCTGAGCGTGGCCGACAACGGCATCGGCATGGACGCCCCGACGCTGGCGCGGATCTTCACCCCCTTCACGCAGGCCGACGGTGGCACGACGCGGCGCTTTGGCGGCACCGGACTGGGCCTGAGCATCTCGCAAAGGCTGGCGGGTCTGATGGGCGGCCAGATCCGGGCGGTCAGCGAGCCGGACCGGGGCTCGACCTTCACGCTGCGCCTGCCCCTGGCCGTGCCGCCGTCGGACCGGCCGGCACGGCCGAAGACGCTACAGGGTGTGCACGGCCTGGTGCTCGGCAGCGACGACGGGATGGCCGCCGATCTGGCCGCCTACCTGGTGCACGCGGGCGCCGCAACGCATCGCGTGCCGACACGGGACGCGGCTGCATCGTGGCTGGCAAGTGCCGGCGCTGGCGACCGCGTCGTGGTCATCGTCGACGCCGACGATACGGTCGACGCCACGCTGGCCTCCTGCCGCGACCTGGCGCGGCCCGGACCGGCGTCGCCGCTGGCCTTCGTGCTCATCGAGAAGGGACGCCGGCGCCGGCCCCGTCGCAAGGCGGCCGACGTCATCAGCCTCGACGGCGAGGGCCTGCGCCGTACGGTATTCCTGCGCGCGGTGGCGCTGGCCGCGGGCCGGGCCAGTGCCGACGAGCCGGGCGATGCCGGGCAGGAGCCGGACACGATGCCGGCTGCGCTGGACGCGCCGGATGCCGCCTGCGCCGGCAAGCGGATCCTGGTCGCCGAGGACAACGAGATCAACCAGAAGGTGCTGCGCAGACAGCTGACGCTGCTCGGCTTCAGAGCCGACATCACGGGCAATGGGCAGGAGGCCCTGGACGCCACGCGCGACGCCGACTACGAGCTGTTGTTGACCGACTTGCACATGCCGCAGATGGACGGCTACGAACTGGCCGCCGCCGTTCGCGCCGGCGAGCTCGCTGCCGGCGCGGGCCGGCACCGTTTGCCCATCGTCGCCCTGACCGCCAATGCCGTGAAGGGCGAAGCCCGACGCTGCCTGGACGCCGGCATGGACGACTACATGACCAAGCCGGTCCAGCTGTCCGCGCTCAAGGCCATGTTGACGAGATGGCTGGCGGCGCCACCGAACGACCGCGGCGACGCGCTGCGCGCCGGCGACATGCCGGCGGCGTTCGCGCCGCTGCCGACCCGGCCACCAGCCGACCTGGACGTGCTCAGGAGCATGGTCGGCAACAACCCTGCGGTGATCCGGGAGGTGCTGGCCCTGTTCGGCCCGAGCTCCCGGCAAGCCGGCGCTGCCATCAGGCAGGGCGTGGTCGAGGGCCGCCTGGAACGGGTGGTCGAAGCCGCCCACACGCTCAAGTCCAGCTCGCGCTCGATCGGCGCCCAGCAACTCGGCCACACCTGCGCCGAGCTCGAGCTGGCCGCCCACACCAGCCAGGTGGCGCTGCTGAAGGTGCTGCTGCTGCGCTTCGAGGCCGAGATGGGCGACCTGCACCGTTTCCTCGAGACGCTGGAACTGAAAGCGGCGGCCCCGGCCAGCGCAGGCTTGCCGCCGCGATGATTCGTCCAGGCTCGACGCGGACCTGACCATGCCACGGCGCATCGACAGCGAGCCCCTGGCCGAACCCGGGGCGCCCACCGCCGCAGCCACCCTGGCGCCGGCGGACGCCGCAGCCGCGGGGCCGGCAGCGCAGCCCGGCATCCTGCTGCTCGATGACGACCCGTTCATGCTCAGCGTCCACTCGCTGATGCTGCGGGGCATGGGCCTGCAGCGCATCGTCACTGCGCTGCGCGGCGAAGATGCGCTGCAAAGCCTGCAGTCCGATCTGCAGGCCGTCGACGTCATCGTCTGCGACTTGAACATGCCCGGCATGGACGGCATCGAGTTCCTGCAGGCCGTCGACGCCAGCCCCTATCGCGGCAGCGTGATCCTGCTCAGCGGCGAAGGTACGCGGATCATGCACACCGTGCAGAAGCTGCTCGGCGGCGGCCGCCTGCAGATCCTGGGCGCGCTGGAGAAACCCGCCCGCCCGGCGGCGATGCAGGCCCTGCTCGAACGCTGGAAGCCGGTGACGGCCGCGCACGGACAGACCCCCGCGCCTGTGTATGCCTGCGAAGACATCCACGCCGCCGTCCGCGAGCAGCAATGGGTGCTGCACTACCAACCCAAGGTGAACCTGCGCAGCGGCGCGCTGGCCGGCGTGGAAGCATTGGTGCGTTGGCAGCACCCGCTGCATGGGCTGGTCTATCCGGATCGTTTCATCGGCCTGGCCGAGGACTGCGGTGCCATCGACGCCTTGACCGACTGGGTGTTGCGTGAATCGACGCGCCAGTTGACGCGGTGGCAACGTGAGGGGCTGCCGATGCCGATCGCGATGGCGGTCAACGTCTCGATGGAGAACCTGCGCCAGCCGGGGTTTTCGCGTCGACTGGGTGCGCTGATGCGCGAGGCCGGTGTGCCGCCGCAAGACATGACGCTGGAGATCACCGAGAGCCGATTGATGGCACCCTCCCCCGCACCGTTGGAAAGCCTGGTGCGGCTGCGCCTGCAGCGCTTCGGCCTGTCGATCGACGACTTCGGCACCGGGCATTCGTCCCTGGCCCAGTTGCGCGACGTGCCGTTCACCGAACTGAAGGTCGATCGCGGCTTCGTGCAGGGTGCGTCCGGCAATCCGATCATCCGCCCGATGCTCGAAGCCAGCATCGGCATCGCCAAACGCCTGGGCATGCAGTCCGTTGCCGAAGGCGTCGAGACCGCAGAGGACTGGCAGTTGCTGCGCGAGATCGGCTGCGACCTGGCGCAGGGCTATTTCATCGCACGACCGATGGCAAGCGATCGGCTGGCTGCCTGGCTGGACGACTGGAGAGGCCACAGCCGGCGCCTGCTGGCGCCCCCGTGAACGTGCCGATACGGCTCTGTCAGCGCCGCTTCGCCCGCTCTTCCCGCGCCACCTTGACGAGGCGGTCGAGCGCGTCGATGGTGCCCTGCGCCGAGCCGCTGAGGCTGTTCGTCGTCAGGTACTTGCCATCGACGACGAGGGCCGGCACGCCGGGCAACTGGTAGCTCTGCGCCATGGGGCGCACCTGCGCCAACTGGCGCGCCACCTCGGGCGAGCGGTAGGCAGCGATGAAGCGCTGGCGGTCCAGCCCCTGCCGTGCCGCCCAGTCGAACAGCACCGGCTCGTTGCCGAAATCCAGCTGCTCGAGCTGAATGGCGTCGAACACGGCGTCGCCGAGGCGTTCGACCTCGCCCAGGGCCAGCAGCGTGAAGTGCAGGCGCGCTGGGACTTCCCAACTATCCCTGAAGATGACGGGCTGGTAGCGGAACGTTACGTCCGCCGGCTTGCCTTGCGCCCAGGCCTTCACGCGCGGATACAGCGCAAAGCAGTGCGGGCAAGAGTAGGAGAAGAACTCGATGACTTCGATCTTCTCGCCGGTCGCTACCGGCTGGGCCGGATCGAGCCGCAGGTAATCTGTGCCGGTGGTCGAATCAAGACCGGCACAAGCCGACAGCAGGCCCGCCGCCGCGAAAAGCAGCGCGAAAAATCGCGCTCGCCAAGATTTCATGCACCCTCCTGCAACGACGCCCCGGCCCAGAATGGGCAACGGCCGAAGACGCCGCCGAACACTGGCTGATGTAGCCAGCCAGTATTCACTCGGCGCTCCGGTGGCGGGTCGGCGTTCAGTCGGTCTTCAGCCAGCGCTCAGGGCTGGCATTCACCAGAAACTATCTGGCCCGCCTTCTTTGCCGCTTCACACTCGGCCAGCACCTGGGCACGGGTCTTGGTCGCCGCGGGCTTCTTGGTCGGCCCAGGGGCCTTGGCTTCGCCCGAAACGACCGTGCCGGCCTTCTTCGCCGCCACGGCCTCTTTCTTCACCTCGGTGCGGGTCGTCGTCGACGGCGCCTTCGTGGCCAGGATCTCCTGGCATTCACCAGAGACAATCTGCCCAGCCTTCTTTGCCGCTTCGCACTCGGCCCGCACTTCGGCGCGAGTTTTCGCCGCCGCTTGAGCCATGACGGCCTGGGTACCGAACAAGCCGAGAACCGCTACCGTGACAGCCAACATGATGTGTTTCATCATCATCTCCTATTCTTACGTCAGTGGGTCATACCTCGTTTGCTCTCACCTCCCGGTTCAAGCCAGGACACGTTCCGGGTGCCGACCACACACCACCCCCGTTACGTTATTCAAATGCTAAACGCGGCATCTGACAGCCGCGTTGACTCGAATCAATCCAGGCGCGGATTCGGGCGTCCCGTCCAGGTCGGTGTGCAGGCCATGGCGCCGCCGAAATCAGCACAGCTCGGGCGCCATGCCTTCGGCGTAGTCGTACAGCGCCGCCAGGAGGGCCTGCCCGCGTTCATCGGCCGACTCGGCCAGCATGTCGATGCGTTCGAAGTACGTCGCCAGCGTGAGTGCGCCGCCGGCGCCGCCGTGCAGGCGCTCGACGCGGTGCTGGTGCCAGCGCGAGCGCTCGGCCTCGTCCAGCGTTTCCGGGAAGTTGCGTGCGCGGTAGCGGAACAGCAGTTCCTCCAGCCGGCCGTCGTGGAAGGCCGGCCGCTTGCTGGCCAGCTGCACCGGGTTCAACTCACGCAGGCGCTGCAATGTGCGGCGGTCTTCGTTGTGCACGAAACCGCCGTAGAGGTCTTCGTCGATGTCCGGCGTGACGGCGTCCGCGGGGCGGGCGAAGACCGGTGCCCACAGGCCGTCGAGCGTATGCCCCAGCGCGGCGGCGTGTTCGGCATGGCGCATCGCGGTCACCACGTCCAGCCCCCAGCGCTGCGCCGCGCCGCCCAGCGTCTTGATGTTGCCGATGACGACGGGCGACTTGTTGATATGGATGGTCTTGATCGGCAGCCGTTGCTCGCCTGCGGGCAGCTCGTCCCGGCGCGTGTAGAGGCGCCGGCGCACGGTCTCGGCGTCGAGGCCGGTCAGTTCGCGCGGGTCGTGGGCCAGGTCCCAGACGATGATCTCGTTCCTGTTCGTCGGGTGCGCGGCCAGCGGCCAGACGATGGCCAGGCAGCCGCGCTCCACCGGGTAGCGGCCCGACAGGTGCACGAAGGGGCGGCCGCTGCCGATCTCGGCCAGCACCGCGTCCTTCTTGCGCAGCTTCAGGCAGAAGTCCCACAGCCGCGGCCGCCGCGACCTGATCAGCCGCGCCAGCGCCAGCGTGGCCCGCACGTCCGACAGCGCGTCGTGCGCGGCGTCGTGGCGCAGTCCATTGGCCTGGGTGAGATGTTCGAGCCTGAACGAGGGCCGTCCCTGCAGCGGTCCTTCGGCGTAGCTCGGCCACTCGATGCCCTCGGGCCGCAGCGCCCAGGTGCAGCGCACCACCTCCATCAGGTCCCAGCGGCCGCAGCCGTTCTGCCACTCGCGTGCGTAGGGGTCGATGAGGTTGCGCCAGAACATGAAGCGCGTGACCTCGTCGTCGAAGCGGATGCTGTTGTAGCCCACGCCCACGGTGCCGTCGCGCGCCAGTTCGGCTTCGATGCGGGCGGCGAACTCGTGCTCGGGCAGGCCCTGCTGCAGCGCCTGCTGCGGCAGGATGCCGGTGAGCAGCACGCTCTCGGGGTCGGGCAGCACGTCGGGTGCCGGGCGGCAGAACCACATCACCGGCGCGGCAATCTCGTTCAGCTCGGCGTCGGTGCGCACGCCGGCAAACTGCGCCGGCCGATCGCGCCGCGGCACGATGCCGAAGGTTTCGTAGTCGTGCCAGAAGAAGCTGAACTCGGCCATGGCGGCGACGATAGCGCAAGCGTCCGCGGCCCTGCCGCAGGCGCAGCCACCGCCGGACCTCAGCGCCCGAGCGCTGCGGCGCGCTTCAAACGATGGCTGCCCAGCGCCGCCGCAGGCGCTGCAAGGTGCGCCAGCCAAGCCAGGCCCGCACCCCCCAGCGCCAGGCACGCCGCGGTCGCAGCAGGGCCACCACCACGATGGCCGCGAGCGGCACTTCGGGGTGCGCTTGCAGCCAGCGCCAGCCGTCCCGCACACGGTCGGCCAGCTCCAGCGGACGCTGCAATTCGGCGGCCTGCGCCCTCATGCGCAAGCGCAATTCGGCGCTGCTCACCAGCAGCAGGCGCTGCCGCTGCTGCAGGGCCACGGCACGCTCGCGGTTCATGGCTCCTGGCGTGGCGCGGCGTCACCGCGCAGGTCGTCGATGTCGCGTCGCAGTTCGCCCAGCGTGAGCGCGAAAGGTCCGCCATCGCCGGCTTTCAGCTGTCCGCGCGCCCGGTGCAACAGCCACCAGCCGCCGCCCGCGAAGCCCAGCGTGAGCACGCCCACGGCGGGCAGGCGGTAGCCTTCGTTGAACAGCAGCACGACGAAGCCGATCGCCAGCACCAGCGACAGCGACACCAGCACCAGGCCGATGGCCGCCTGCAGCAAGGCATCGAACAAGCGCAGCTTCTGTTGTTCGAGTTCGCTGCCGAACAGTTCCAGCCGCACCTGCACGATGCCGAGGGCGGTGTCGAACAGGCGCCGCAGCGACCCGAACAGGCCGCTGGACGCGACGGGACCGGTCATGGCCGGCGACGCGTCAACGGCGACCGATCAGCAGGCCCACCACCACGCCCATCGCGGCGCCGACGGCCACCGACTGCCAGGGATGGTCGTGCACGTAGTCGTCGGCGGCATGGCCGGCAGCCTTGGCTTTCTCGGTGGCGTTGGCCTGCAGCGTCAGCAGGCTGTGCTTGGCGTCGAGCAGGCGCTCCTGCAGGCGTTCACGCAGGCCGGCCGTGCTGTCGCTCACGTCGCCGGCGGTCAGCTTGAGCAATTCCTCGGCATCGGCGACGACGACGCGCAGGTCGGACATCAGCTTGTCTTTCTGGTTCGCGGTGAGTTCGGACATGTGATCCTCCATGGGTAGGGACAAACCCGACCCTACCACCATCGTCGCTCCGAGGCCAATACTGTGCATTGCGGCAAGGGTGTTCAGACCCGCCGCACGACGACGCTGCCCACCGAATAACCGGCGCCGAAGGAGCAGATGACGCCCAGGTCGCCGGCCTTCAGGTCGGCGTGGTGCTCGTGGAACGCGATGATCGAGCCTGCCGACGCGGTGTTGGCGAATTCGCCCAGGATGATCGGCGCCAGGTCGTCGCCGACCTCCTGGCCCAGCAGGCGCCTGAGGATGAGCTGGTTCATGCCCAGGTTGGCCTGGTGCAGCCAGAAACGGCGCACCTGCGTCGGCTCGAAGCCCAGGTCGTGCAGGTGTTGTTCGATGTGCGCGGCGGCCATCGGCACCACTTCCTTGAACACCTTGCGGCCTTCCTGCATGAAGGTCTTGTCGCGGGCGTCGGGGTCGGTGTCTTCGCAGCGGTTCAGGAAGCCGGCGTTGTTGCGGATGTTGTTCGAATACTGCGTCGCGAGCCGGGTGCCCAGGATGCGCCAGCGGTCACCGGAGGTGGCGCTGTCCTCGGCCTCGACGATGACCGCCGTGCAGACGTCGCCGAAGATGAAGTGGCAGTCGCGGTCGCGCCATTCGAGGTGCGCCGAGGTGATCTCGGGGTCGACGACGAGCACGCATTTCGCGCTGCCGCTACGCACCGCGTTGGCCGCCTGCTCGATGGCGAAGGTGGCCGACGAGCAGGCCACGTTCATGTCGAAGCCGTAGCCGCCGGCACCGAGGGCGGCCTGGATCTCGCAGGCCATCGCCGGGTAGGCGCGCTGCATGTTGGCCGCGGCGCAGAGCACGGCGTCGATGTCGTGGCCGCTCCTGCCGGCAGCGGCCAGCGCCTGCGTGGCGGCATGCACGGCGATCTCGGCCATCAGGCTGAGCTGGTCGTCGGCGCGCGGCGCGAACTTCGGCCGCATGCGCGTGGGGTCCAGCACGCCGGACTTGTCGAGCACGTAGCGCTGCTTGATGCCCGAGGCCTTCTCGATGAACTCGACGCTGGAATGCACCATCGCCGGCAGCTCGCCGGCCGCGATGCGCGGCGCGTTCTTCGCGTTGCGCAGGTCGGCGTAGGCGTTGAAGGCCTGCACCAGTTCGGCATTGGTGATGACGTGCGGCGGCCGGTACAGGCCGCTGCCGGAGATGACGACGTTTTTCATGGCGGACGCGGGGTGGACCGGCGACGGCGGGCCGGCCCGGCTACTTCCTGGCGGTGGTCTTCTTCGGTGCCGCACCGGCCTGCAACGCGTCGGACATGCCCAGCAGCACGCCGCTGACCATCGCCGTGTAGCTTTCGGCCAGCGCCTGCGCGGCGCGCATCGAGGCCGCGCGCGAGCTGCGCATGGCGCCGTGCATCTGCTCGGCCAGCTGTTCGGCCGCGCTCGAGGCCTTGGCGCCCGACAGCGTGCCGCCGGCCTGCATCTTTTCCAGCACCTGAGTCCAGGCGCCGGCCATCGGGCCCTCGACACCCGCGGCCGCCTTCTTGACCGCTGCAAACATCGTGTCCTCGAACTTGTCCAGGTCCTCGAGTGCCTTCTTGAGGTGCTTCTCGCGCAGGTCGGCGCCCTGCGACACCAGCTGACCCAGGGCCACCCGGTTGGCTTCGACGGCCTTGAGCAGGGCATCGTCCATGCCGGCCACGGCCTGGTCGAGCAGCGCCTCGGCGTCGATACCCGCCGTGAGGTTCTTCGCCGCGCCGGTGCCGGCGGCCTCGGTCACCGCCTTGAGTGCGGCGCGGATGTTCTTCAGCGTCAGCTCGCGACCCTGCAGCGACGCCATCGTGGCGTCGCTGACGGCCTTCTTCAGCTGCGCGCCCTGGCGCGAGGTGGCGGTCTCGAACATCGAGATCAGCGCTTCGGCATCGAACATCGGCTTGGCCATGGGGTGTCTCCGGGTTGGGTGTGTCGGGATGCTCTCATTGCCGGGCCCTGGCGGCAAGCTCCCGGGCCCGGGTGCTTCAGGCCGGCAGCAGGGCCGCCGGGGTGAGCAGACGTTCGATGAGTTCGCGCACGCTGCGGATCTGGCTGCCGAAGGGCAAGGCCCCGACGCCGCGGAAGAACAGGCCCTTCTTGACGTCGCCGCGCAGCGCCGCGGCCAGCTGGTTGTCGATGCAGAACTGGCCCCAGCCCGGCGTGCCGTCGCGCAGCCCGCATTGCGCCAGGCAGTCGAAGGACTTGGTGCAGCGCGACTTGGGGTGGGCCACGGCCTGCAGCTTGTCCTCGATGCGCAGGTAGGAGCGCAGCCAGGGGGTGGCCACCGCACGCGCCGGCAGGCCGGCGACGCTGGTGAACTCGACCATCTCGTCGTCACGCGCTTCGGCCAGCACGCGCTTGAATTCGGGGTGCGCGTCGCCTTCGATCGTCACCGCGAAGGGCGTGCCCAGCTGCACCGCAGCCGCACCCAGCGCCTGCAGGCGCGCGATGTCTTCGCAAGTACGGATGCCGCCGGCGGCGATGAGCGGGATCTCGCGCTCGATACCCGCCGCGCGCAGGAAGGCCAGCGACTGCGGGATCACGTTCTCGAACTCGAAGCGCGGGTCGTGCAGGTCGGCGATCTTTGCCGCGCCGAGATGACCGCCGGCCAGGCGCGGGTGTTCGATGACGATGGCGTCGGGCAGGCGCTTCTTGCGTTCCCACTTCTTGACGATGAGTTGCACGCCGCGGGCGTCGGCGAGGATGGGAATGAGCGCGGCGCGCGGGTGGTCCTGCGCCAGGTCGGGCAGGTCCAGCGGCAGGCCGGCGCCCACCACGACGGCGTCGATGCCGGCCTCCAGCGCGCGCCTGACCGACGCCGCGTAGGCGCTCACCGCGCGCATCACGTTGATGGCCAGCAGGCCGCCGCCGCCAGCCAGCTCGCGGGCGGCGGCGATCTCGCGCGAGATGGCCTCCAGGTTGGCTTCGTCGATGGTCTGCTTGGCGGCCTCGCCGGGGGGCAGGCCGCTGGTGCGTGCCATCAGGTCGGGGTGGTGGCGGCGCAGGTCGACGCTGGAGATGGTGCCCACGCAACCCTCGGCGGCCACCGCACCGGCCAGCC
>JACZKT010000144.1 GCA_014859905.1 Rubrivivax sp. | reverse complement strand
TCCATGACCTGACCGGCCAGGTCGTGACCGCGGTCGTGGCGCTGGCCATCGACCTCGAAGACAGCCTGGTCAAGCTGCTGCTGCAGGCAGCGCCCGCCGAACTGGCTTCCCCGCCGCAAGCAGCCGTCCTGCACGGGCCCGTCGTCGACGCCGAAGGGCGCCCGGACGTGGTGACCAACCAGGGCGAAGTCGACGACTTGCTGGCCAGTCTGGGCTTTTGAAGGTATTCCCGGCTGTCGCTGCCGCGCGCTGACCGGCGCGCGCACAATGGCCCCGACGCGGCGCGGTGCGGCCGCCCGGGGGTCAGGCATGAAGTGGGAAGGCGAGGAACAGAGCGGCAACGTCGAGGACCGGCGCGGCGCCGGTGGTGGCGGCCCGCGCATCGGCGGCCGCGGCATCGGCATCGGCACCGTCGTGGCGGCGCTGCTGGCCGGCTGGGTCTTCGGCATCAACCCGCTCACCGTGCTGGGGCTGCTCAGCGGTGGCGAGACGGCGCCCACGGTGGCGCAGGGGCCAGCGCCGCCGCCCCCGGCCGGGGACCGCGCCGCGGCTTTCGCTTCGACGGTACTGCGAGACACCGAACAGGTCTGGGGTCGGGTCTTCCAGGCTGCGGGCGGCACTTATCGCGAGCCGCGCATGGTGCTGTTCCGCGGCGTCACGCCCACGGCCTGCGGCACCGGGCAGTCGGCGATGGGGCCCTTCTACTGCCCGGGCGACGCCCGGCTGTACTTCGACCTCGACTTCTTCGACACCCTGGCGCGCCGCATGGGCGCGCCGGGCGACTTCGCGCAGGCCTACGTCATCGCGCACGAGGTCGGCCACCATGTGCAGAACCTGATGGGCATCACCGGCAAGGTCGACGCCCAGCGCGGCCGCGTCTCGCAGGCGCAGATGAACGCGCTGTCGGTGCGTGTGGAACTGCAGGCCGACTGCCTGGCGGGCGTGTGGGCCCACCATACCCAGAAGGGCAAGGGCTGGCTCGAACAGGGCGACATCGAGGAGGCCATGAACGCCGCGGCGCAGATCGGCGACGACAAGCTGCAGCGCCAGTCGCAGGGCACGGTGCGGCCCGAGAGCTTCACCCATGGCAGCAGCCAGCAGCGCATGAGCTGGTTCAAGCGCGGGCTGGACGGCGGCAGCCTGGCGCAGTGCAACACCTTCGATTCCGCGCTGTAGGCGGCGCGCAGCCATGAACCAGCCCGCGAACCGGCTCGAACGCATGGCCAGCCTGCGCGCCGGCGGCAAGGGCAAGGTCGTCAGCGCCGCCGAGGCGCTGGCGCTGGTGCGCGACGGCGACACCGTGGCCAGCAGCGGCTTCGTCGGCATCGGCTTTGCCGAGAACCTGGCGGTGGCGCTGGAACAGCGCTTCCTGGCCACCGGTGCGCCGCGCGGCCTGACGCTGGTGTACGCCGCGGGGCAGGGCGACGGCAAGACGCGTGGCCTCAACCACCTCGGCCACGAAGGCCTGCTGGCGCGCGTCATCGGCGGCCACTGGGGGCTGGTGCCGGCGCTGCAGAAGCTGGCAGTGGAAAACCGCATCGAGGCCTGGAACCTGCCGCAGGGCGTGATCTCGCACCTGTTTCGCGACATCGCCGGCGGCAAGCCCGGGCACCTGTCGCGCGTCGGCCTGGGCACCTTCGTCGACCCGCGCCACGGCGGCGGCCGCATCAACGAGCGCACCAGGGAAGAGCGGGTGCGGCTGATGGTCATCGACGGCGAGGAATTCCTCTTCTACAAGGCCTTCCCGATCGACGTCGCGCTGATCCGCGCCACCACCGCCGACACCGAGGGCAACCTGACGATGGAGCGCGAAGCGCTGACGCTGGAGTCGCTGTCCATTGCGATGGCGGTGCGCAACAGCGGCGGCATCGTCATCGCGCAGGTCAAGCGCGTCGCCGAGGCGTTTTCGCTGCCCCCGCGACAGGTCAAGGTCCCCGGCGTGCTGGTGGACTGCGTGGTGGTCGCCGAAAAGCCCGAATACCACCAGCAGACCTTTGCCGAGCCCTACAGCGCGGCCTTTGCCGGCGAACTGCGCGTACCGGCCGCCAGCGTCGTGCCGATGCCGCTGAACGACCGCAAGTTCATCGCCCGCCGCGCGGCGCTGGAGCTGCGGCCCAACGCGGTGGTCAACCTCGGCATCGGCATGCCCGAGAGCGTGGCCGCGGTGGCGGCCGAGGAGCGCGTGATCGACCTCATCACGCTCACCGCCGAGCCCGGCGTGATCGGCGGCATCCCGGCCGGTGGGCTGAACTTCGGCGCCGCGATCAACACCCAGGCCATCATCGACCAGCCCTACCAGTTCGACTTCTACGACGGCGGCGGCCTCGACATCGCCTTCCTCGGCCTGGCGCAGGTCGACGCCGAAGGCAACGTCAACGTCAGCAGGTTCGGGCCGCGGCTGGCCGGCGCGGGCGGTTTCATCAACATCAGCCAGAACGCGAAGAAGGTCGTCTTCGTCGGTACGTTCAACGCCGGCGGCGCGATGAAGTTCGTGCGCGAGGTCGAGCACCGCACCTTCTCGGGCCGCGAGGCCTGGCGGCGCGGCCAGCCGGTGCTCTACGTCACCGAGCGCTGCGTGTTCGGGCTGCACGAAGGTGGCATCGAACTGCTCGAAGTGGCGCCCGGGCTGAACCTGGAGCGCGACATCCTGGCCGGCATGGCCTTCCGCCCCGTCGTCGACCGCGACCCCGCCGTCATGGATGCCGGCCTCTTCGCCAGCGCGCCGATGGGCCTGCGCGCGCGCCTGCTGCTGCTGCCGCTGGCCGACCGCTTCACCTACGACGCCGCGAGCCGCACCTTATTCATCAACTTCGAGCGCCTGAGCATTCGCACTCCCGACGACGTGGAAGCGGTGCGCCGCGAAGTGGAGCAGCGCCTGGCGCCGCTGGACCACAAGGTCTACGGCGTCGTGAACTACGACCACTTCGCACTCGACCCGCAGGTGCAGGACGAGTGGGCCGCGATGGTGCGCGAACTCGTCGACCGCCACTACATCGACGTCGCCCGCTACACCACCAGCGGCTTCCTGCGCGCCAAGCTCGGGCCCGCGCTGGCGGCGCGCGGCGTCGCGCCGCACATCTTCGAGACGGCCGAGGAGGCACGGCGGGCGTTGGGCGGCGGCTGAGGCCCCCGGCCCGTGCCGCACCGCCCTACATCACCGCACCCAGCTGCCAGGGCACGAACTCGTTCTGCCCGTAGCCGTGCTGTTCGCTCTTGGTGGCGCGGCCCGAGGCCGTGGCCAGCATGAGGCGGAAGATGCGTTCGCCGGCATCGTCCACCGTCTCCAGCCCTTCGACGATGCCGCCGCAGTCGAGGTCGATGTCTTCCTGCTGCTTGAGCCACAGCGCCGTGTTGGTGCTGAACTTGAGCGACGGGCTCGGCGCGCAGCCGTAGGCCGAGCCGCGGCCGGTGGTGAAGCAGATCAGCTTGGCGCCGCCGGCCACCTGGCCGGTGGCCGAGACCGGGTCGTAGCCCGGCGTGTCCATGTAGACGAAGCCCCGTGTACTGACGCTTTCGGCGAACTGCAGCACGTCGACCAGGTTCGTGGTGCCGCTCTTGGCGATCGCACCCAGGCTCTTTTCCAGGATCGTCGTCAGACCGCCGGCCTTGTTGCCGGCGCTGGGGTTGTTGTCCATCTTCATGCCGTTGCGCGCCGTGTAGGCCTCCCACCAGGCGATGCGCGCGCGCAGCTTGTCGGCCACCACGGTGCTGACGGCGCGGCGCGTGAGCAGGTGTTCGCCGCCGTAGATCTCGGGGGTCTCGCTCAGGATGGCGGTGCCGCCGTGGCGCACCAGGCGGTCGACGGCAGCGCCCAGTGCGGGGTTGGCGCTGATGCCGCTGTAGCCGTCGCTGCCACCGCATTGCAGGCCCACCACCAGGTGGCTCGCCGGCACCGGCTCGCGTTTGACGCGGTTGGCGTCGGGCAACAGGCGCTTGATCTCCTCGATGCCGCGCGCCACGGTCCTGGCCGTGCCGCCGCTGTCCTGGATGTTGAAGGTGACGAGCTTGGCGCCTTCGTGCAGGCCTTCCTGCGCCACCAGGCCCTGGATCTGGTTCGTTTCGCAGCCCAGGCCGACCACCAGCACGGCGGCGAAGTTGGGGTGGCGCGCATAACCGCCGAGCGTGCGGCGCAGCACCTGCAGTTCCTCGCCGTCGCTGGCCGTGGCGCAGCCCATGCCGTGGGTCAGCGCGACGACGCCGTCGACGTTGGGAAAGTCGGCCAGCGCCCAATCTTCGGGCCTCAGCCGGACGTCGCGCCGGAAGTGGTCGGCGATGGCCCGTGCCGCGGTGGCCGAGCAGTTCACCGAGGTCAGCACGCCGATGTAGTTGCGCGTGGCGACGCGGCCGTCGGCGCGCACGATGCCGTCGAAGGTGGCCGGCACGGCGGCATACGCGGTGGGCACGGCCCCGGCGCCCGGCTCGTGCGTGCGCTCGAAGTCGCTGAACGCGAGGTTGTGCGTGTGCACGTGCTGGCCCGCCGCGATGGGCTGGGTGGCGGTGCCGATGATCTGGTTGTAGCGCCGCACCGGCTCACCGGCGGCGATGGCCCTCGTCGCCACCTTGTGCCCCGGCGGCACCAGGCCGGCGACGGTGATGCCTTCGTCTGCGATCACCGTGCCGCCGAGCAACTGGCGGCGTGCGATGACGACGTTGTCGGCGGGATGGATGCGGATGGAGGGGCTGCTCATGCTTCACTCGTCGGTGGCTGGGAGACTGCGGGCGGGCTGGTCATGGGCCGTTGGCCGCTCGCGGCCCGTTGCGGACGTTGCCGGGTGTGCGCTTTCTGCGCTCGACGTTTTGCGCCGGTCGCGTCAGGCGGTGCCCGGCGGTGGCGCTGACTGTGGCGGTCGGTGCTGCGCACCGACTCCCCTGCGCTGCTCGCCTTGAGGGGGTGCCGCATAACTCGCTTCGTTCGCTGCGCTCACTGCGCTCAAACAGGATGCGGCAAGTCAGTTCACGAAGCGCGCTGCGCGCGCCCCCCTCAAGACTGCGCTGCTCGGCGCCACACACAGCGCCCCCGCCGGGCACCGCCTGCCGCTCAAGCACCGGAGGTGGCGCTCGCCGAGAACCACCACTGCCAGCAGCAAAGGGGTGTCCGGGCGGGGCGCGGCGTGCGTGTGAGGCGCCGAGCAGCGCAGGGCAGTCGGCGCGCAGCGACGACCGCCTCAGTCGCACGCTGCGCCCCGCCCGGACAGCCCTTTGCCGCCACCGCGCTCGACACGCGACCGCAGACGCTGAACGTCCGCAACGGGCCGCCAGCCGAAGGCCCGCTGATGCCTATTGCTGAGTGATCGCCAATCCGTTTCAGGACCGTGCGCCCTCCAACCGCAGCAAGGCCTGCTTGCGCGCCAGCCCGCCCGCATAACCCGTGAGCGAGCCGTCACGTCCGACGACGCGGTGGCAGGGCACGATGATCGAGATCGGGTTGCGCCCGACCGCCGCACCCACCGCCCGCGCCGCTTTGGCTTGTCCCACCCGTTGCGCGATCTCGCCGTAGGTGCCGATGGCACCGTGCGGGATGCCCAGCAACGCCCGCCATACGCTGTGCTGGAACGCGGTTCCCGCGGCATCCAGCGGCACCGTGAAATGGCGGCCCTTGCCGGCGAAGTAGTCAGCCAACTCGCGCGCCGCCAACGCCAGGTGCGCTTGCCGCGGATCCACCGGCGCGTCGATCTCGCCCGGCTGGTGCTGCTGGGCGTCGAACAGCGCCGCGGCCAGGCCGCGGGCGGTGGCCGCCAGCGTGAGCGGGCCCAGGGGGGTTTCGATGCGGCACTGTGCAACGAGGTCGGTGTTCATGTCGTGGTCTCCAGGTGGTGCCACAGGCGCATCACCGCATAGGCGCGCCAGGGGCGCCAGGGCTCGGCCAGGGCGGTGACCTGTTTCGGGTCGCGCGTGCCGAGCGCGTTCATGAGGCCGATGTCGCTGGCCGGCCAGGCGTCGGGCCAGGCCAGCGCGCGCATCGCGATCAGCTGTGCCGTCCACTCGCCCACGCCGGGCAGCGCGCGCAGAGCATCGAGCGTGGCTTCGAGCGGCGCGCCGCGGTGCAGGACCAGCTGGCCGCCGGCGACGGCGCGCGCCAGCGCCTGCAATGCGCCCACACGCTGGCGCACGATACCGAGCCTGCCGATGACCTCGGCGTCGGCCGTGGCGATCGTCACTGCGTCGGGGAAGAGATGCATCAACGAGGCATAGGGCGTTTCGACCGGCGTGCCGAAACGTTCCACCAGCCGCTGCGCCAGCGTGCACGCGGACTGCACGGTGACCTGCTGGCCGAGGATCACGCGCACCGCGGTTTCGAAGCCGTCGATGCTGCCGGGCAGACGTCCACCCGGCCGCCAGGGCACGGGAACGCTGGTCAGCGCCGCGTCGATGATGGCCGGGTCGGCGTCCAGGT
>JACZKT010000143.1 GCA_014859905.1 Rubrivivax sp. | reverse complement strand
GGTCCGGGGTTCAAATCCCTGAAGCGCCACCAAGTTCGCGGCCCGGGCTCCCCAGCCCGGGCCGTTTGTTTTCACAGCCCCTGGATCCACACCATGATTCGCTGTGTCACGCTGGCCGCCACCCTGTTGGCGTGTGCCCTGCCGGCCGCTGCCCAGATGCAGCGCAACTTCCCCGCCAACGCGCTGCGTGGCGAACTCGTCGTGCTGCAGCCGCCCGAGGCACGCCTGAACGGCCGCCCGGCACGCCTGGCGCCCGGCGCGCGCATCCGCGCCGACAACAACCTGTTCGTCGTGTCCGGCGCGCTGATCGAGCAGCGCCTGGTCGTGCACTACACGCTGGACATGGCCGGCCAGCTGCAGGACGTCTGGGTGCTGACGCCGGCGGAGATCGCCAGGCGCCCGTGGCCGACGACGCCCGAACAGGCCCGCAGCTGGCTCTTCGACCCCGCGGCGCAGGTCTGGAGCCGGCCATGAGCGGCACGAAGAGAGTCTTCATCCGCACCTTCGGCTGCCAGATGAACGACTACGACTCGGACAAGATCGCCGACGTGCTGCGCGCCGCCGAGGGCTACGAGCCCACCACCGACGTCGACGAAGCCGACCTCATCCTCTTCAACACCTGCTCGGTGCGCGAAAAGGCGCAGGAAAAGGTGTTCAGCGACCTCGGCCGCGTCAAGCACCTGAAGAAGAAGGGCGTGCTCATCGGCGTCGGCGGCTGCGTGGCGAGCCAGGAGGGTGCGGCCATCATCGAGCGTGCGCCGTATGTCGACCTCGTCTTCGGCCCGCAGACGCTGCACCGCCTGCCGCAGATGATCGAGGCTCGCCGCAGCCAGCGCCGGCCGCAGGTGGACATCAGCTTCCCCGAGATCGAGAAGTTCGACCACCTGCCGCCGGCACGCGTCGACGGCGCGAGCGCCTTCGTCTCCATCATGGAGGGCTGCTCCAAGTACTGCTCCTACTGCGTCGTACCCTACACGCGCGGCGAAGAGGTCAGCCGGCCCTTCGACGACGTGCTGACCGAAGTCGCCGGCCTCGCCGACCAGGGCGTGAAGGAGGTGACGCTGCTCGGCCAGAACGTCAACGCCTACCGCGGCACCTTGGGCCGCAGTGACCAGGGCAGCGCCGAGAGTGCCGACTTCGCGCTGCTGCTGGACTGCGTGGCCGACATCCCCGGCATCGAGCGCATCCGCTACACCACCAGCCACCCGAAGGAATTCACGCCGCGGCTGATCGACGCCTACGCCCGCCTGCCAAAGCTCGTGAACCACCTGCACCTGCCGGTGCAACACGGCAGCGACCGCATCCTGATGGCCATGAAGCGCGGCTACACGGCGCTGGAATACAAGAGCACGATCCGCAAGCTGCGCGCCGTGCGGCCCGGCATAAGCCTGTCCAGCGACTTCATCGTCGGCTTCCCGGGCGAGACCGAGGACGACTTCGCCAGGATGATGGGCCTCATCGACGAAGTCGGTTTCGACAGTTCCTTCAGCTTCGTCTTCAGCAAGCGCCCGGGCACGCCGGCGGCGGCACTGCAAGACGAGACGCCGCACTCGGCCAAGCTCGAGCGCCTGCAGCGCCTGCAGGCCGCCGTCGAAACCAACGTGCGCCGCATCGGCGCCAGCCGCGTCGGCACGGTGCAGCGCATCCTGGTCGAAGGCCCGTCGCGCAAGGATCCGCACGAACTGATGGGCCGCACCGAATGCAACCGCATCGTCAACTTCGACGGTGGCCCGCAGGCGGCGCGGCTGGTCGGGCAGATGCTGGACGTGTTGGTCACCGAAGCGCTGCCGCACTCGCTGCGCGGCGTGCCGGCGCTGCAGGACAGCGTCAGCGCCGGCCCCGACCGGGACCGAAACCCTGCCACCACAGCATGACGGCGCAGGCAAGCACCATCGCGCCGTAGGTG
>JACZKT010000142.1 GCA_014859905.1 Rubrivivax sp. | reverse complement strand
GCTACGGCACGGCCCGCGAGGCGGCGGGCCGTGCCGTAGCGGCGGTGCCGCTGCACGACTGATCGCGTCGCAGCGCGCTTCAGCGCCGCCGCGGCGCCGTCCGTCGCAAACGGGTGGCCGGGCGGGCCTGGCGTGACGATGATTTCACCATCGTCTCACTGCCCGCCTGTCCAAGGAGCCCATCATGATCCATCGCCTGATCGCACGCGCCGTGTCCGTGGGCCTCGCCTTGGTCGTCACGCTGGGCATGCTCGGCGGCATCGATCGCCTCGCGCAACCCGACGAAGCCCAGCCGCAGTGGGCTCAGAACACCGCGACTCGCGCCTGAGTTGCCGACGAGACCGCTCGCCGGCACTCAGGACACGGTCATCTTCAAAGCCGTGACTTCGCTGCCATCACGACGGCCGGTGCAGTCGTTGCCGCCGTCCCGCCGACGGCCGCCGGCACGGTGATAGCCGCCGGCGTCATCTGGGCCACCGGCTTGGCGCTGCCGGCCGGGATCGGCAGCAGCGGCACGATCAGCAGTGCCACGATGTTGATGATCTTGATCAAGGGGTTGACGGCCGGGCCGGCGGTGTCCTTGTAGGGGTCGCCTACGGTGTCGCCGGTGACGGCGGCCTTGTGCGCCTCGCTGCCCTTGCCGCCGTGGTGGCCGTCCTCGATGTACTTCTTGGCGTTGTCCCAGGCGCCGCCGCCGGTGCACATGCTGATGGCGACGAACAGGCCGGTGACGATGGTGCCCATCAGCAGGCCGCCAAGCGCCGCCGGGCCGAGCAGCAGGCCGACGATCACCGGCACGACCACCGGCAGCAGCGACGGGATCATCATTTCCTTGATCGCCGCCTTGGTCAGCATGTCGACCGCGGTGCCGTACTCGGGCTTGGCGGTGCCTTCCATGATGCCCTTGATCTCCTTGAACTGGCGCCGCACCTCGACCACCACCGCGCCGGCCGCGCGGCCCACCGCTTCCATCGCCATGGCGCCGAAGAGGTAGGGGATGAGGCCGCCGATGAACAGGCCGACGATGACCCGCGGCTCGCTCAGGTCGAAGGACACGCTCATGCCGCGGCCTTCGAGCGAATGCGTGTAGTCGGCGAACAGCACCAGCGCCGCCAGGCCGGCCGAGCCGATGGCGTAGCCCTTGGTCACCGCCTTGGTGGTGTTGCCGACGGCGTCCAGCGGGTCGGTGACGTCGCGCACGCTCTTGGGCAGCTCGGCCATCTCGGCAATGCCGCCGGCGTTGTCGGTGATGGGACCGTAGGCGTCCAGCGCGACGACGATGCCGGCCATGCTGAGCATCGCGGTGGCGGCCACCGCGATGCCGTACAGGCCGGCCAAGTTGTAGGTCACCAGGATGGCCATGCAGACGAACAGCACCGGCCAGGCGGTGGAGCGCATCGACACGCCGAGGCCGGCGATGATGTTGGTACCGTGGCCGGTGGTGGAAGCCTGTGCGATGTGCTGCACCGGCTTGAACTGCGTCCCCGTGTAGTACTCGGTGATCCAGACCATGGCGGCCGTGAGCACCAGGCCGACGGCCGAGGCGGCCCACAGCGACATCGCCGAGACGCTGCCGCCGGCCTTCAGCGTCATCGGCTCGGGGAACATCATCGTGGTCACGAAGTAGAAGGCGATCAGCGACAGCACGCCGGCCACCGCCAGGCCCTTGTACAGCGCCGGCATGACGTTCTTCATGCCCGGGCTGGCCTTGACGAAATAGCAGCCGATGATCGACGCGATGATCGACACGCCGCCGAGCAGCAGCGGGTAGACGACGGCATTGACTGTCGCGCCGCTGACCGTCAGGCTGCCCAGCGCCATGGTCGCGATCAGCGTCACGGCGTAGGTCTCGAACAGGTCGGCGGCCATGCCGGCGCAGTCGCCGACGTTGTCACCCACGTTGTCGGCGATCACCGCCGGGTTGCGCGGGTCGTCTTCGGGAATGCCGGCTTCGACCTTGCCCACCAGGTCGGCGCCGACGTCGGCGCCCTTGGTGAAGATGCCTCCGCCCAAGCGCGCGAAGATCGAGATCAGCGACGAGCCGAAGGCAAAGCCCAGCAGCGGCTTGAGGGTGGTGCTGTCGACCTGCGTGCCGCCGGTGAGAACCAGGAAGAAGATGCCCACCCCCAGCATGCCGAGGCCGACCACCAGCATGCCGGTGATGGCGCCGCCCTTGAAGGCGACGTCCAGCGCCGGGCCGATGCCGCGCGTGGCGGCCTGCGCGGTACGCACGTTGGCGCGCACCGACACATTCATGCCGATGAAGCCGCAGGCCCCCGACAGCACGGCGCCGAGGATGAAGCCGATGGCCGTGAGCTGGTCGAGGAAGATGAAGATCAGCACCGTGAGCACGACGCCGACGATGGCAATGGTCTTGTACTGGCGCGCCAGGTAGGCGGCCGCGCCTTGCTGGATGGCACCGGCGATCTCCTGCATGCGGGCGTTGCCGGCGTCCTGCGACAGGATCCAGCTGCGCTGCACGAAGCCGTAGACGACGGCGGCCAGGCCGCAGGCCAGCGCCATGTAGAGCGCTGTGGTGGTGGTCATGGGGAGAGCTCCTTCCTCGGTTCGGATCTTCTGATGCTTGGCTGGTGCCGGCGCCGCGACGAGCCGCCGGCCCGCAGTTCAATGCGCGGGCGATGCTACGGGACGCCCGATGCCCCCTTGGCACGGGGTTTCCCTGCGGTGGGCGTGGCCGCCGCGGCAGGCAAATTTTCGCGTCAGGGGGCAGGCAAGGCGGACTCGTAAGATCGCGATTGTCCACCACGGAGAAGACTCCATGAGCCTGCACAACGTGACGCCGGGCGCCAAGGCGCCGAACGAGTTCAACGTCATCATCGAGATCCCGATGAACGCCGACCCGATCAAGTACGAGGTCGATCACGACACCGGCGCCCTGTTCGTCGACCGTTTCATGTCCACCGCGATGCACTACCCGTGCAACTACGGCTACATCCCCAACACGCTGGCCGACGACGGTGACCCGGTGGACGTGCTGGTCATCACCCCGGTGCCGCTGATCCCCGGCGTGGTGGTGACGTGCCGGCCGCTGGGCGTGCTGAAGATGGACGACGAGGCCGGCGGCGACAACAAGCTGCTGGCCGTTCCCATCGACAAGATCCTGTCCATCTATTCAGCCTGGAAGAAGCCCGAGGACCTGAACCCCTTGCGTTTGAAGACCATCCAGCACTTCTTCGAGCATTACAAGGATCTGGAAGTCGGCAAGTGGGTGAAGATCCTCGGTTGGGAAGGCGTCGACAGCGCAATCGCCGAAGTCACCTCGGGCATGGCCAACTGGGCAGCGCTGCACCGCGACTGATCAGGCGTCCTTGAACGGGTTGCGCTCGCGCAACTCGTCCACGTAATCGCCGATGCCTGCGCCCTCGGCGGTCAGGAAATCGGCCACCGCGGTGGCGAAGCGCCGGTCGCGCAGCCAATGCGCCGAAAACGTCGGCACCGGCAGCAGGCCGCGCGCCATCTTGTGCTCGCCCTGGGCGCCGCCTTCGAAGCGCACGTAGCCCTTTGCCAGGCACCAGGCCAGCGGCTGGTAGTAGCAGGCCTCGAAATGCAGGCAAGGCACGTACTCGGTGCAGCCCCAGTAGCGGCCCCAGGCGGCGCCGCGCCGGGGGTCGATGGCCACCAGCGACACGGCGATCGGTTCGCCGCCACGCCGCGCCACGAACATCACCCAGTGGCCGGCCATCGTCTGCGCCATGCGGGCGAAGAAGTCCCGCGTCAGGTAAGGCGTGCTGTGGTGCGCCTGATAGGTCAGGGTGTAGCAGCGGTAGAAGTAGTCCCAAAGCGGCTCGCCGATGTCCGCGCCCTCGTGCACCGTGAAGATCACACCCTGCTCGGCGACTCGGCGGCGCTCCTGCTGGATCTTCTTGCGCTTGTCGCGCTGCAGGCGTGACAGCAGGTCGGCGAAGTCGGCCACCGGCCGCGCCGCGTCCTGCGTCCAGTGGAACTGCACGCCCTGTCGCAGCATCCAGCCCGCGCGCTCGAAGGCGGCGCGGTCGGCGGTGTCACCGAACAGCACATGCGCCGAGGACAGCCGGCCCTCCCGCGCCAGCTGGCGCAGCGCCCCCACCAGCAGGTCGCGCCCAGCGTCGTCATGTGCCAGCAGCCGCGTGCCGGGCACCGGTGTGAACGGCACCGCGCCCACCAGCTTGGGGTAGTAGGCCAGGCCGTGGCGGCGGTAGGCGTCGGCCCAGGCCCAGTCGAACACGTACTCGCCGTAGGAATGGCTCTTCAGGTAGACGGCACAGGCGGCGCGCAGCGTGGCGCCGCGGTGCACGGTCAGGAACTGCGGCTGCCAGCCGGTTTCGGGCACCGCGCTGCCGCAAGCGTGCAGCGCCGCCAGGTACTCGTGCCGCATGAAGGGCGTCGGCGCGCTCTGCGCTTCCAGCAGCGTGTTCCACGCCGCGGCATCGAGTGCTGCAGGGTCGTCGTGGACGCGGATAAGATCGTCCGCTTGTTCGACTCCGGCCTGCGTCATGCCGGCTCCGCATCGTGAAAGTGGCCATTGCGCAGATCAACGCCACGGTGGGCGACCTGGCCGGCAACGCACGGCTGCTGGCGCAGGCCGCGCGCGAGGCGCACGCGTTGGGTGCGAGCGTGGTAGTGGCACCCGAACTGGCGCTTTCCGGCTATCCGCCGGAGGACTTGCTGCTGCGGCCGGCCTTCATGCAGGCCTGTGCGGAGACGCTGGCGGCGCTGGCGGCTGAACTGGCGGATCTGGCGGGTCTGCATCTGGTCGTCGGTCATCCGCATCAGTTCGGTGGCACGGTCCATGTTAGGTCCAAGTCGATGGCCGTGCAGCGACGCTTCAATGCCGCGTCGGTGCTGGCCGGCGGGCAGGTCCTCGGCACCTACTGCAAGCGCGAACTGCCCAACTACCAGGTCTTCGACGAACGGCGCTACTTCATGTCCGGCCGCGACGCCGGGCTGCCGCCCTTGGTGTTCGATGCCGGCGGCGTGCGTTTCGGGGTGCTGATCTGCGAAGACGCCTGGTTCGACGAGCCGGCGCAGGCCGCGGTGGCGGCTGGCGCGCAACTGCTGTGCGTGCTGAACGCCTCGCCCTTCCACCTGGACAAGGCCGGCGAACGCGAGGCCCGCATGAGCGAGCGTGCCCACATCACCGGGCGGCCGCTGGTCTATTCGCATCTGGTGGGCGGCCAGGACGAGGTCGTGTTCGACGGCGCCTCCTTCGCCGTCGATGCGCAGGGCGTGGTCAGCGCACGGGCGCCGGCCTTCGAAGCCGCGACGCTGATGCTGGAGCTGGCGGCCGATGGCACGCCTAGCGGTCCGCTCGCGCCGGTGCCGGAACTGGAAGCGCAGGCCTGGGCGGCGCTCGTCACCGGCGTGCGCGACTACGTCGGCAAGAACGGCTTCCCGGGTGCCATCATCGGGCTGTCGGGCGGCATCGACTCGGCGCTCGTGCTGGCGATCGCCGTCGACGCGCTGGGCGCCGACAAGGTGCGCACGGTGATGATGCCTTCGCCCTACACCGCCGACATCTCCTGGCTCGACGCGCGCGAGATGGCCGCCCGGCTGGGTGTGCGTTACGACGAGATCGCCATTGCGCCGATGTTCGACGCCTTCCGCGCCGGCCTGGCGCCGCAGTTCGCCGGCCTGGCGGAAGACACGACGGAGGAGAACCTGCAGGCCCGCATTCGCGGCACCTTGCTGATGGCGCTGTCCAACAAGCTGGGGGCCATCGTGCTGACCACCGGCAACAAGAGCGAGATGGCCACCGGCTACTGCACGCTGTACGGCGACATGGCCGGCGGCTTTGCCGTCATCAAGGACGTGGCCAAGACCCTGGTCTACCGGCTGGCGCAGTGGAGGAACCGCCAGCCGACGCGGCGCGCCGACGGCAGCACCGGAGCCGTGATTCCGCAGCGCATCATCACGCGGCCGCCCTCGGCCGAGTTGCGCGCCGGCCAGACCGACCAGGACAGCCTGCCGCCCTACGAGGTGCTGGACGCCATCCTGGCGCGCTACATGGAAGACGACCAGGGCATCGAGGACATCGTCGCCGCGGGCTACGCGCGCGCCGATGTCGAGCGCGTCACGCGCCTGATCAAGTTCAACGAGTACAAACGACGCCAGGCGCCGGTGGGCATTCGAATCACCCACCGGGCCTTCGGCCGCGATTGGCGCTACCCCATCACGTCGAAGTTCCGTGCTTAAATCCACCCAATCGTCACGCCTTCGGAGCCCGTCATGAAGCAGATCACCGCCGTCATCAAGCCCTTCAAGCTCGAGGAAGTTCGTGAAGCGCTGGGTGAAGTGGGCGTTTCCGGACTCACCGTCACCGAGGTCAAGGGTTTCGGACGCCAGAAGGGCCACACCGAGCTCTACCGCGGCGCCGAGTACGTGGTCGACTTCCTGCCCAAGGTCAAGGTCGAGGTGGTGGTGAAGGACGACGACGTCGAACGCTGCATCGAGGCCATCGTCAAGGCCGCCAAGACCGGCAAGATCGGTGACGGCAAGATCTTTGTCACCTCGGTCGAGCAGGTGGTGCGCATCCGCACCGGCGAGGTCGACGAAGCGGCGGTCTGAGTCCGGCTCGGCCGGCGATTCATGTCTTCGCGGGCTCAGACCCGCGAGTAGTCGTCGGGCGCGTCGCTGCCGCGCGCCAGCGCCGCCAGGGCCAGCAGCAGTTGCACCGGATCGGTGCCGACCTGCAGCACACGGTGCTGTGCCGGTGACAGGAAGCCCTGCTCGACCGTTGTCGCCATGAAGCGCAGCAGATCGTCGTAGTAGCCGTCGACATTGAGCAGGCCGATCGGCTGGTCGTGGTAGCCGAGCTGGCGCCAGGTCCAGACCTCGTACAACTCCTCCAGGGTGCCGATGCCGCCGGGCAGCGCGATGAAGGCATCGGCGCGCTCGGCCATCATCTGCTTGCGCACGTGCATGGTGGGCACGACGTGCAGTTCGTGCAGACCGAGATGGCCAACCTCGAGCTTCTTCAGGCTCTCGGGGATGACGCCGACGACGCGGCCGCCGGCCGCCAGCGTGGCGTCCGCCACCTCGCCCATCAGCCCGACCCGGCCGCCGCCGTAGACCAGCTGCCAGTGGCGTGAGCCGATGGCCTGGCCAAGCGCACGCGCTGCCGCGGTGTAGGACGCACGCGCGCCGTGGCGCGAACCGCAATAGACGCAGACGCTGAAGGTGCCGGGGTTCATCTGGGTGTGGCGTGTCGCGGTGGTGGCCACCAG
>JACZKT010000141.1 GCA_014859905.1 Rubrivivax sp. | reverse complement strand
CAGTGATGCCGGCTTCGTGCAGGCCTACCCGGCGGAGACGACGGAGGCATTCTGCGCCGGTCACGTTGCGGCGTTCGACTTCTTTGGCAAGGTGCCGCAGTCGATCCTGTACGACAATCTATGGACGCCTCCCGCTGCAAGGTGATTCTGCTGGTGTCGGCAGCAAGGGATGCGCGAATCTATCCGGCCTGTTGGTGGAGCGATCGCGCTCCTGGCCTTGATGGTGATCCGCTGCCTCCGGCCTTATAACACGATCGGCCGCGAAGGCCTTGTCGTAGATCAGGCTTGAAGGATGCGGTCCGTGCCGACCTGCCATCAGTGTCCACCTCGCATTCGATTGCGGCCCTCAGCGTGCGATTGCTGCGCGTCGATCAAGCGGCCGCATACTCCTCCCTCCGCGCCAGCAGCGCCCAGGCGATCCGCGCTGTCTTGTTGGCGAGCGCAACAATCGCCCGGTTGAGGCCGCGTCGAGCGACCAGCGCTTTCAGCCATTCCGATCGTCGGTCGTTGTGCTTCGCCAGGTGCCTGACCACAGCTCGGGCGCCGTGGATCATCTGGCGCCTGAGATAATGGTTGGCGCGGCGGCCGATGCCTCCCAGCCTCGACTTGCCACCTGTCGTGTACTGTCTCGGCACCAGCCCGATCCACGCGGCGAGCTCGCGGCCCGAGCGGAAGTGGCGGCCGTCGTCAACCGCAGCGACCAAGGCAGTGGCGATGATCGGTCCAACGCCCGGCAGCTTGGCGAGCCGGCGGCAGGCCGCATGCGAGCGGCAAATAGCGACGATCCGGGCATCGAGTCTCTCGACCCGGCGGTTGGCGTCGCGGAGCTGGTCCAGCAGGTCGGCGAAGATCTCGCGCGCGAGATCGGACAGCTCGGCCTCGCCGATTGCCGCCGGCGCTTGGGCCACAAATCGCCATGGACCCTGCGGCAGCACGATCCCGTACTCAGCGAGCAACCCGCGGGAGTGGTTGATCAGTCCGGTGCGCAGGCCGACCAACCGCTCGCGCGCGCGGTGCAGCGACTGCAGATCCTGCTGCTCAGTGCTCTTGACCGGCACGAACCGCATTGTCGGTCGTGTCGCTGCTTCAAAGATTGCGTCGGCATCGGCCGCATCGTTCTTTGATCCCTTGACGAAGGGCTTCACGAAGCGCGGGTTGATCAACCGTACTTGGCGATCGCCTGCGCCGAACAGGCGCCCCCAATGATGCGCGCTGGCACAGGCCTCCATCGCGATCACCGCCGGCGCGAGATCCTCGACCACCGCGGCCAGCTTGGCGCGGCTGACCTTGCGAGAAACGATCACTCCATCCCCATCGATTCCGTGGATATGGAACGACTGCTTACCGAGATCGATAGCCAATAGTTCAATCGACATGCTTCCCTCCTCTGGTTGACCACCTATCGTGGCCCGAAAGCGGGAGGCGTCCATCCCATAACACCCGGATCGCGGTGGCGCGGATCCTGGGAGATGGCCGCCGCCAGCGAACCCGCGTGTTCAACGAGCTGCAGTCGCACTACCTGTTCGCTGACCGGTTCGGTCGGCCGGGCAAGGGCAACGACAAGGGCAAGGTCGAGGGTCTGGTCGGGTTTATCCGGCGGAACTACCTGGTGCCGTTGCCGCATGCCGCCAGCTTTGATGCGCTCAACGAGGATCTGCTGACAGCGTGCCGCCGTCGTCTCGACGATCGGCTGCGCGGTCACGACGAGACGATCGGGGAGCGGCTGGCGCGCGACCTGGCGGCGTTCCACGATCTGCCCCCGACGCCCTATGACGCCTGCGAGAAGCAGGCTGGCCGGGTCAGTTCATTATCTCTGGTGCGCTATCGCGGCACCGACTACTCGGTGCCGACCGCCTACGGCCACCGCGAGGTCGTGGTTCGTGGCTACGTCCACGAGGTGGTGATCTCGTGCGGCGCCGACATCATCGCCCGGCACGTCCGATCCTACGAGCGGGAAGACTTCGTGTTCGACCCGCTGCATTACCTGGCGCTGCTCGAGCGCAAGATCGGGGCGCTCGACCAGGCGGCCCCGTTGGCCGGTTGGGAACTGCCCGAGGAGTTTGCCACGCTGCGCCGCCTGCTCGAGGCGCGCATGGGCAAGCAGGGCAAACGCGAGTTCGTCCAGGTGCTGCGTCTGATGGAGGTGTTCACGATCGATGACGTCGCCGCCGGCGTGCGGGATGCCCTCGATCGCGGCGTGATCGGCTTCGATGCGGTCAAGCACCTGGTGCTGTGCCGCATCGAGCGCCGACCGCCACGCCTCGATATGAGCGTTTATCCCTACCTGCCGCACGCCAGCGTGGCGACGACGTCGGCCAGGACGTACATGGACCTGCTCACCGGGGTGACGTCATGACCGCCACGCCCCAGCTTCTGCTCGGCCACCACCTGAAGCTGCTCAAGCTGCCGACGTTCCTGCGCGAGTATGACAAGCTCGCCCGGCAGTGCGCCACCGAGGGCGTTGAGCATACGGGCTACCTGTTGCGCCTGGCCGAACTCGAGCTGATCGAGCGCGAACGGCGAATGGTCGAGCGGCGGATCAAGGAAGCGAGGTTCCCGGCAGTCAAAAGCCTCGACAGCTTCGACTTCCTGGCGCTGCCCTCGCTCAACAAGACATTGGTGCTGGAGCTGGCCCGCTCGGAGTACGTGCTCCGTCGCGAAAACATCATCGCCGTCGGCAACAGCGGTACCGGCAAGAGCCACGTGGCGCTCGGCCTCGGGCTGGCGGCCTGCCAGAAGGGCCTCTCGGTCGGCTTCACCACGGCGGCCGCCCTGGTCAACGAGCTGCTCGAGGCACGCGACGAGAAGCGGCTGCTGAGGCTGCAGCGCCAGCTCGCCGCCTACAAGCTCCTGGTGATCGACGAGCTCGGCTACGTGCCGCTGTCGCAGACCGGCGCCGAGTTGCTGTTCGAGGTGTTCAGCCAGCGCTACGAGCGCGGCTCGACCATCGTCACCTCCAACCTGCCGTTCGACGAGTGGACCGGCGTGTTCGCCTCCGAGCGTCTGACCGGCGCCTTGCTCGACAGGCTGACCCACCACGTCCATATCCTGGAGATGAACGGTGACAGCTACCGGCTCAAGCAGAGCAAGCGTCGCCAGCGCGGTGCCAAAGCCGCAAACCTGCCCGACAACCCACCCGAGGGATAAACGAGGACGCAGGAAGACCCCGCGGGGGGGGCCTCCTGCCATCGGCCGTGATGTACTTTTACTCCGGCCAGCCGATGCATTTTTACTCCGGCGTTGACAACGGTGTGAGGCCGTTTCTGGAAATCAGCCAATGGGTCAACCAACAGAGGCAGAAATACACAAAGAAGGACCATCCATTCGAGAATGCCTTCTACAAGCTCATTGGCAACAACATTTATGGCAAAGTCGCGCAAGGCTTGAGAGCTCGGTCAGACAGGTTCGATACGCGTACAGGCAGCAGTGCACGCCTGGAGCGTTCTAAAATCTCAGACGCCTATGTGGCAGCCTATGTCACTGGGCTAGTGCGAGCCACCACATCCGAAATTCTCTATGCGCTTCCCGATGACGTGCTTGTCGGCAATACGATCACGGATGGAATTTGTTGTACCGCAGATGAAATGCAGATTGAGGCTGCAACAAAGGGACCTCAGTGCCAGTTCTTTGCTGAACTTAGACAGCTGATCACGGGCAATCGAAAGATCATTGAGAATAAGGCTACCTCAAGGGGCATGGTGTTCATGAGAACGCGCATGCATGGCTCGCTGAACCCTGAGGGCGGCAAGCCCATCTTGGCCAAGGTCAACATGCCAATGGGACACTTGAGAACACCAGAGGGTGAAGCACTTTCTGATGAGGAGAAGAACAAAGAGCTGATCAGGGAGTTTCTGGAGAGACAATGGGACAAGGCACGAGAATCTGAGAGCCTGACAACGGCAAAAAAGATTTGGGACAAGGAAGGTGATCTACTGACCGAAGAGAAGCGGTCATATGTTGGGATGGATTATGACCTCAAGAGGAGGCCAACGAACCCGACAGAAAGACCCATCGAAGGATACTCGACAGTTCCACATCTCGCGTTCGAGACTCGCGCTTGGCGCACATATGACGAGTACGCAAAGGCAAGAAAAGCACTCGACAAGTTCAAGGAGCCACTGAAGCTCTTGGGTGACCTGGAGGCACTCCTTCAGGACATCGACACCTATGGGGACAAGAAGAAGAGATC
>JACZKT010000140.1 GCA_014859905.1 Rubrivivax sp. | reverse complement strand
GGCCGACGATGGGCGACAGAGCCAGCACGACGCCCATGAAGCCGATGAAGATGGTGATGTAGGCCGCCGCGCCGACGGCCAGCGCGGCCAGGTCGGCGGCCGAGGCGCGTGCCACCAGCAGCGTGTCGATGGTGCCGAAGGCCAGCACCGAGATCTGCCCCACGAACACCGGCCAGGCCAGCGGTGTGATGTGCCGCGCGCTGTCGGCGAGCGTGGCTCGCGGGCTGGCGGGCAAAGTCGTCCCGCCGGTGTTGGGCGACCCGGCGCTCAAGGCCGGCCCGCCTGCGGCTGCGGGCGGCTGAAGGCGTCCGGGCTCGGGTGGTCGACGCCGCTGGCTTCACGCGCGCGTTCGGCATAGCGGTTGAAGCGCCAGGCCGTGCCTTCCATCGTGATGCGGCGCCAGACGGCGCGCTTGTCCACCGGGCCGTATTCGGTCCAGCGCTGCACTTCCTCGAAGGTGCGGCCGCACCCTTTGCAGACGGCGTCGCCCTGGCTGGTCGAACAGATCGCGATGCACGGCGCATCCGGCGTGCTCGCGTACCAGTCCAGCCAGGCCTGCCTGGCGCGCTCCGGCATCGTCGGCTCGTCGCACAGCGATTCGCGGTCGTAGACCATCAGCGCGTAGACCTCGGCCAGCGCACGCACCTCTGCGCAGGCCGTGATGCCGTCGGGCGACGGTGAACGCTCGCGCCACCAGTTGATGGCGGCTTCGATGTCGGTGATGTGGATGCCTGCCATGCGTTCCGGATGCGACCGGGGTCGCCGGGGGGCCTGGAGTGTACCCAGCGCCCGTGGCGTCGGCGCCGCCTGTTCGCCTGCCGCTCGGACCGGCCGTGAAGGGGTGCCCGCCATGGGCGCGATGCACCCCGTGGATGGCCGAGCGACGGTTCGTCATAGCATCGCCCGCTGAGCCAATGGCGAGCGACGACGGCGCCGCGGCCACGCCCACCCGATGACATCCGACACCCGAACCAGCATCACGCCCGGCCTGCTCGTCCTGCACGGCAACCGTGCCGAGGTGCCGGCCGAGGCCGTGTTCGAATGGCTGCGCCGGCACCCGCTGCAGCCGCTGGAAGAGGAGGTCTTCCTCGTGCAGAGCAACGGTGTGGCCGAGTGGCTGAAGATGAGCCTGGCCACCCACGACGGCATCTGCGCCGCCACCCGCGTCGAGCTGCCGGCGCGTTTCTTGTGGCGCGCCTACCGGCAGCTGCTGGGGCGCGAGGCGGTGCCGGCGCAGTCGGCGCTGGACAAGTTGCCGCTGACCTGGCGCCTGATGCAGCTGTTGCCGACGCTGCTGGACCGAGCGGGCTTCGAGCCCGTCGCCGGCTTCCTGCGCGGCGGCGACGCGGGCCGCCGGCTGCAGCTGGCGCAGCGGCTCGCCGACCTTTACGACCAGTACCAGGTCTACCGCGGCGACTGGTTGGAGTCCTGGGGCCAGGGCCGCGACGTGCTGCCCCGCTTGCCGGGCCAGGCGGCCGAGACGCTGCCCGCCGACCAGGCCTGGCA
>JACZKT010000139.1 GCA_014859905.1 Rubrivivax sp. | reverse complement strand
GCACCGGCTTGTTGCGCGCCGCGGCGCGGGCGGCCGACATGAACTTGCGCGCCGACTGCACCGATTCCATGTACATCAGGATGGCGCGCGTGCCGGGGTCGCTGCCGAGGTAGTCGAGCACGTCGCCGAAGTCGACGTCGGCGCTGTCGCCCAGCGAAATGAAGTGCGAAAAGCCGATCTCGTTCGAGCGCGCCCAGTCCAGCAGCGCCGTCGTCAGCGCGCCCGACTGCGAGACGAAGGCCAGTTCACCCGGCAAGGCCGAGGTGTGGGCGAAGCTGGCGTTGAGGCCGATGCCCGGCACCAGCAGGCCGACGCAGTTGGGCCCCAGGATGCGCAGCAGGAAGGGCCGCGCGGCGTCGAGCATGTCCTGGCGCAGGCTCGGTCCACCGGGCGTGGCGGGCCCCGACACGCCGGCGCTGATGACCACCGCCGCCCGCGTGCCGCGCTGCCCCAACTCAGTGATGAGCCCCGGCACGGTGGCCGCCGGCGTGCAGATCACGGCCAGGCCGGGCGCCTCGGGCAGGTCCGACACACCGGCATAGGCGCGCTGCCCCGCCACGACCGTGTGTTTCGGGTTGACCGGCCACACCGGCCCGGCGTAGCCGCCCTGCAGCAGGTTGCGCATCAACGTGGCGCCCAGGCTGTGCTCGCGGTCGGACGCGCCGATGACGGCCACGGACTTTGGCTGGAAGAGTTGGTCGAGGTGGCGAACGCTCATGAAGAAGCTCCTGGATGCTGACCGCCAGCCGCGCTGGCACCGTGCGCTGCTGCCGCTCGATCATCGCCGCACACGACCTGAACTCGTGGCGGCACGCGCGGCATCGCTGATCGAGATCAAACCTGGCGCGTGCATGTCGTACGGATCCGGGCCTGAACGGCCGCACAAGACCCCTGGCCACGCGGCGGGCCGGCGGGGCGGCATGATGCGAACCGTGAAACCTCTATCCGTGCTCGATCTGTCCCCCATCGTCGAAGGCAGCGACGCCGCGACGGCCTTGCGCAACTCGCTCGACCTGGCCCGCCACGCCGAAGGTTGGGGCTACCGCCGCTACTGGGTGGCCGAGCACCACAACATGGACGGCGTGGCCAGTTCGGCCACCGCCGTGCTGGTGGGCTACATCGCCGGCGGCACGAGGACCATCCGCGTCGGCTCGGGCGGCGTGATGCTGCCCAACCATGCGCCGCTGGTGGTGGCCGAGCAGTTCGGCACGCTGGCCACGCTGTACCCGGGGCGCATCGACCTCGGCCTGGGGCGCGCGCCGGGCACCGACCGGCTGACGATGCGCGCGCTGCGCCGCCACCTCGCCGGTGACGACGAAGAAGGCTTCCCGCGCGACGTGCTCGAGCTGCAGGCCTACCTGGGCGACGGCGGCGCAGACCAGCCGGTGCGCGCGATCCCGGGTATCGGCACCCATGTGCCGATCTGGCTGCTCGGCTCCAGCCTGTACAGCGCGCAACTGGCCGCCTACCTGGGCTTGCCGTTCGCGTTCGCGTCGCACTTCGCGCCCGACCTGTTGCTGCAGGCGCTGCAGGTCTACCGCAGCGGCTACCGCCCGTCTGTTGATTGGCCGAAGCCGCACGCGATGGTCGGCGTGAACGTCGTCGCTGCCGACAGCGACGACGCAGCGGCGTGGCTGTTCACGTCGATCCAGCAGCGATTCCTGGGCATGCAGCGCGGCCAGCGCGGGCCGCTGCCGCGGCCGATAGCCCCGGCCGAGATGGAGGCGATGTGGACGCCGCAGGAGAAAGCCGGCGTGCAGCGCATGCTGGCGGCCACGGCGGTGGGTTCGCCGGCTACGGTGCGGCGGCAGCTGCAGGCCATCGTCGAGCAGACGGCGGCCGACGAATTGATCGTCGCCGGTGCCATCCACGACCACGCGGCGCGGCTGCGGTCGTACGAGTTGCTGGCGGGGCTGGGGCTGGCCGGCGCCCCTACGGCGCACTCAGTCCCGGGAGACTGGGCGCCGCCACCACGCGCCGATCGCTCCGCCAGCACGGACAGCGACACCAGCGGCTTCAAGTCGCGTCAGTAAGGTGTTTGGACCTCCTGCCGTCGCGCCGAAACTGTGAATGCTGAAAGCGGAAAGCGTCAAGTCAAATACCCCATTCACAGACTTTGATGGGAGAGAAGTCCCTTCTACTGAGAATAAAAGAGATCTGGATTGGATGCGTTGTAAGGAACAACCCCGTTCTGGCCGTTACGAGTACTTGGTAACCACCATGGAATCCACGACCCAGATCGATCTAACAGAGTAGTGGATACGCCAGTTGTAAGGTTAACTGCTTGAAGCGTCTGTGTACTATAGAATGGAAATTGAGGGGTTGATCCGTCAGCAGATCGATTGACATATAGCACTTTTTGTCCATTATTATTAACGACTGTAAAGTCAAGCACAACTCCGCGACCGGCAAGCTTCGGAATGACTGTTTTCGTTGCTCCGAATACCCCATTCACGTCACCATATAACACCGCCGTCTCGGCCGCGGAAATGGTATTATTCATATCATATTCATGACCGCCCACCGCCAAATCAAGAATGCCGTCGCCATTTACGTCAAGTAATTCTACAGAAAAGAACGGATGTCCAACCTGGCCAGGCACCCGTGTGTTATCTATCTTGAATGTACCGTTTTTCTGATTAATCAAGAAATGAACGTTCAGGCCGCCAGGATTACTGATGTTGGCCACGACGATGTCCGGATATCCATCGGCGTTTACATCGGCAGCTGACGCGCCGTGATAGAAGCCGACGTCAGTTGCGTCTGTAACAGCAAAACCACCCTTTCCGTCGCTCAGGACGAGCTTGCTCTTCTCGCCCGGCAATGGCAGACCATCGTAGCCATGGCATGCAACAAACACGTCCGGATATCCATCGAGATTGAAGTCTGCAACAACAGCCTTCCGCGGATGCAAACACCCCTTGTATGTTGGCCCTTTGGCCACCAGCGTTCCGTCGTCAGCCTTCTCCCAAAACTGGAAATCGCTTTGATACGCTGAAGGAGCGGCACTAATTGCAGCGATCGGTGTTCCAGTATTATAATTCTGTTTTGCAGTAAATATACTAACGTTCCCGATTTGAAAGAAATCGCCTGCTCCCCATGCCAATGGCTGATCGGGTACAAATGTCGCAAGTGACGACGGGAAGTTGATACGAGATAATCCGTAGCCTTTTGCGTTCTGGTACGATGACGCAAATGGAGCGATTTTTGCCCCCAAGGTCACTTTTGGTATCACGGCAGTAGGGGAATCATCGCTACCGCTGCCGCCGCCGCAACCCGCCATGAACAGCAGGCACAATAACTCAGCGCGCAAGATACTCTTCGGGCGCATGCTTTCTCCCCCTTGAAATGGGCCGGATAATGCGCGCGCTTTGAGGCTTGTCTATGCGTGATTACCTGTATCCAATCCAGCGATTGGTGGCACCGATGCCGTGTCCTTGGGTTCACTTCATCCACGTCGGTCGAGCGCCTGCAACATCGTGGCCCCGGGGGAGCAAGACGGCACATCGTCCAGCAGCATAACGACCCCGATGCATAGATCTCAACTACGGATATTTGAGGCCTGTGCATAGGGGTCGTGGACGGCTGTTCGACATGACTCCGGAAAGCCAACATCCGGCTCCGATGGTCGGTCTCCCGAGGCCGGAGCGGGGCCTGCGCCCGTTCGCGCCGGCCAGCCGCGTGCTCATCGGCGTCGTAACCTTCGTCCGAAACAGTGTGGCGCACCCCCCTGACGATCAGTCGACGAAGAAGTCCGGTATGAAACTCTTCGTTCCCGGCTGCACCGAGTAGCGCTCGAGGTCGGTGACACCGTGCTGCGCCAGCAGTTCGTCGTCGATGAAGAAGTTGCCGCTGGTGAAACGGGCGTCGCTGGTGAGGATGAAGTAGGCCGCGTCGGCCAGGATCTCGGGCTTGCGGCACAGGTTCAGGTCGATGCCCGGAATCATCTGCAGCGCCGCGGTGGCGATGGCGGTGCGCGGCCACAGGCTGCTGACGGCGATGCCGTGCGGCCTGAACTCGCCGGCGTGGCCCAGCGTGCATTCGCTCATGCCGTACTTGGCCATGGTGTAGGCGACGTGGCTCTTGAACCAGTGCTCCTTCATGCTCAGCGGCGGGCTCATGTTCAGCACGTGCGGGTTGCGCCCGGCCTGCGCGCTCTTGATCAGCTCGGGCAGGCAGGCCTGCGTGCAGCAGTAGGTGCCGCGCACGTTGACGCCGAACATGAGGTCGAAGCGTTTCATCGGCGTCGCCGGTGTCGGCGTGAGGCTGATCGCGCTGGCGTTGTTGACCAGGATGTCGATGCCGCCGAAACGCGCCACCGCGGCCTGCACGGCGGTGGCCACCGCGGCCTCGTCGCGGATGTCGGTGGGCACCGGCAGCGCCTGGCCACCGGCGGCCTCGATCTCCTCGGCGGCGCTGAACAGCGTGCCCGGCAGCTTGGGGTTGGGCTCGGTGGTCTTGGCCAGGATCACGATGTTGGCGCCGTCGGCGGCGGCGCGCTTGGCGATCGCCAGCCCGATGCCGCGGCTGGCGCCGGTGATGACGAGGGTGCGGCCTTGCAGCGTTCGCGTCATGCGTGGAACTCCTGAGGCAGGTGCGGCCACACGGCGGTGGCGATGTGCTGCGCGATGGCGTTGGCGCAGTAGCGATAGACCGGCTCGCCGGGGTGGAAACCGTCGCTGGCCATGCTGCCGGGGTCGAGCGGCATGGCCATCGCCACGCACGACACGTCGTTGCGCGTCGCCGCCCACTCCACCAGCGCGGCGTTGTGGCGCCTGGCGTCGGCGCCGGCCACCCAGCGCAAGGGTTGCGGCAGCCCCGGAAAGGCGTGGATCGGCGGCAGCGGCGCAAAGACCACGTGGTGGGCGCCCTGCGCGTTGCGCAGCCAGTTGGCCAGCGCCTCGCGCGCGGCCACCGCGCGCTGCGAAGGGACCTGGTCGACGACGTCGTTGACGCCGGTCACCACCACTGCCACGTCGGCGTAGTCGGGCGGCTCGGCGCGCAGCAGTTGCAGCGTCTGCTGCGAGGTCAGCCCCG
>JACZKT010000138.1 GCA_014859905.1 Rubrivivax sp. | reverse complement strand
CCGCCTACCCCATCACCCCAGCCACCGAACTGCTGGAATGGATGGCGCCGGCGCTGGCCCGGGTCGGCGGCACGCTGCTGCAGGCCGAGGACGAACTGGCCTCGGTCAACATGATCATCGGCGCCTCCTATGGCGGCGTGCCCTCGCTGACCGCCACCGCCGGCCCGGGGCTGGCGCTGATGACCGAAGGCATCGGCCTGGCGGTGACGGCCGAGGTGCCCATCGTCGTCGTCGACGTGATGCGCGGCGGGCCGTCCACCGGCATCCCGGCCAAGAGCGAGCAGAGCGACCTGTCGTTCGCCGTCGACGGCCTGCACGGCGACGCGCCGCGGCTGGTGCTGGCACCGAACTCGATCGCCGACTGCCTGACCGCCACCGAATGGGCGGTGCATCTGGCCGAGGCGCTGCAGGCGCCGGCGATCGTGCTGTCGGACCAGTTCATGGGCCAGTCGCGCGCGGTCATCGACCGCCCGCCGGCGCCTGCCGAGGCGGCGCACCGCCTGACCGCCCCCGCACGCACCGCGCCGGACGCCCCTGCCTACCAGCGTTATCTCGACACGCCTTCAGGCGTCTCGCCGATGGCCGTGCCGGGCACGCCCGGCAACGTGTATACGGCCGACGGGCTGGAACATACCGAACGCGGCATTCCCAGCAGTCAGGCCAGCGACCACCGCAAGCAGCTCGACAAGCGCCTGCGCAAGCTGGGGCAGCACGACTACGGCCCGCGCTGGGCCGATGTGGAAGGCGACGCCGACCTCGCCATCATCACCTTCGGCTCGACCACCGGCGCCGTGCGCGAAGCGGTGGCCCGCGCCGCCGTGCAGGGCGTGGCCCTGCGCCTGCTGTCGTTGCGGCTGCTGGCGCCGCTGCGCACCGACGCGCTGGACCAGGCACTGCAGGGCGTGCGCCAGGTGCTGGTGGTCGAACAGAACCACGGCGGCCAGCTGCTGCGCTATCTGCGCAGCCGCTTCGACCTGCCGGGCCGCGCCAGCGGGCTGCACCGCCCGGGGCCGCTGCCGCTGCGGCCCGGTGAACTGTGTACCGCCTTCGTCGACTGGGCGGCCGCGCACGCGCCGCAGGAGATCACCGCATGAACGACATGGTCCTTCCCGCGCCGCTGCGCGCCGCCGACTACAAGTCGGACTACAAGCCGATCTGGTGCCCGGGTTGCGGCGACTACACCGTGCTGAGCTCGCTGACGAAGGCGCTGGCCATCATCCAGCGGCCGCCGCACGAGGTGGCGGTGGTCTCGGGCATCGGCTGCAGTTCACGCATCCCCGCCTACACCACCTGCTACGGCTTTCACGGCGTGCACGGCCGCTCGCTGGCCGCCGCCACCGGCCTGAAGGTGGCGCGGCCGGATCTCACCGTCGTCGTCACCGGCGGCGACGGCGACGGCTACTCGATCGGCGGCAACCACTTCATGCATGCCTGCCGGCGCAACGTCGACATGACCTACATCGTCATGGACAACCACGTCTACGGCATGACCAAGGGCCAGGCCTCGCCGACCACCGAGCCCGACTGGGACAACAAGCTCTCGCCCGGCGGCACCGGGATCCGCGCCTTCAACCCGCTGGTGATCGCGCTCGCCGCAGGGGCGAATTTCGTCGCCCGCGGTTTCTCGGGCGACCCCAACGGCACCGCGTCCATCATCGCCCAGGCGATCCGCCACCCGGGTTTCTCGTTCGTCGAGATCCTGAGCCCCTGCGTCACCTTCCGCCCCGAGCAGAAGCACTGGAAGGAAGTCGTGCGACCGGCACCCGTCGCACCCACCGATGACCCGGCACTGGCCGCGCGCCGCCTCATGACCGACGACGGCTTCAACCTCGGCGTGCTGCATGCCGGCAGCCGCAACCCTTATCCGACCCGCATGGGGCAAACCGCCACCCGCGTGGCCGACCTGGAATCGGAGTTCGAGCTGTGAAGACCGCACCGCAGACCCTGGACGAGTTCATGGCCGTCGCGCTGGCGATGGAGAACGAGGCCGTCGACCGTTACACCGAGTTCGCCGACATGATGGAGACACACAACAACGGCGACGTGGCCGCGATGTTCCGCACCATGGCCGGCTACGAAACCAAGCACGCACGCCAGATCATGGACCAGATGGGCTGGCAAAGCGCACCCGCGGTGCCGCGCAAGATCGTCTGCTGGCCGGGCTACGAATCCCCCGAGGCGGCGCCCATCGACGACGTGCACTACCTGATGCAGCCCTACCACGCGCTGCAGCTGGCGCTGGCGGCCGAGCAGCGCGCCGAGGCCTTCTTCGGCCAGTTGGCGGGCATGACGACGAACGACTCGGTGCGCGCCGCGGCGCTGGAAATGCAGGCCGAGGAGGCCGAACACGTCGCGCTCGTCCAGGCCTGGATGGCCAAGGTGCCGCAGCCCGACAGCGACTGGTCGGACGACCCCGACCCGCCGCGCTACATCGACTGACGGCCGCGATGCGAACACAAGCATGAACATCCTGCTGCCCGAAGGCTGGGCGCCACCCAAAGGTTATGCCAACGGCATCGAGGTCGACGCCGGACGCATCGTGTTCATCGCCGGCCAGGTGGGCTGGAACGCGCAGCAGGTGTTCGAGTCCGATCGACTCGTGCCGCAGTTCGAGCAGGCGCTACAGAACGTGCTGGCGGTACTGGCCCGCGCCGGTGGCGAGCCGCGGCACATCTGCCGCATCACCGCGTTCTGCTGCGACAAGCCGGCCTACCTGGCCGCGCGACAGCAGCTGGGCGCGATCTGGCGCCGGCACATGGGCGCGCACTACCCGGCGATGAGCATGATCTTCGTCTCGGACCTGCTCGACGATCCGGGCAAGATCGAGCTCGAAGCCACCGCGGTGCTGCCGCGCCTGGACCCTTGACGCTGGCTGGAGCAGCCATGAATCTTCAGGACCCCACCGTCGAGCGCTGCGGCGGCGCCGAGTAGGAGGCGCCGGGGACAGCCCATGCTGCAGATCATCATCCAGGGCCGCGGCGGCCAGGGCGCGCAGACGGCGGGCAACCTGCTCGCCGCCGCGTTCTTTGCCGCCGGCCGTCAGGTGCAGTGCTTCGCCACCTATGGCGGGGCGCGGCGCGGCACGCCGGTGAGTTCATTCATCCGCGTCGACGACCGTCCGGTGCGTGTGCGCTGCGACATCGAGCGTGCCGACGCGATCCTGTGCTTCGACGCCAGCCTGCTCGGCGGCGCCTTGCTCGCCACGGCCACCCCGGCGACGCTGGTCGTCGTCAATTCGGCGCGTACCGGACCCGAGCTCGCGCGCACGCTGCCGGGCTTGCGCCTGATTCCCGTCGATGCGTTGGCGATCTCGCGCCGCCACGGCCTCGGGCGCATCGTCAATTCGGCGCTGCTCGGCGCCTTCGCACGCGCCGTCGGCGCGCCGGCGCTGCCGGTGCTGGAGACGACGCTGCGAGAACTCTCGCCCAAGCTGCATGCCGGCAACGTGGCGGCCTGTGAAGAAGGCTGGCGCTGGGCCGACGCCCAACTGCGCACGGAGGTGGCCTGATGAGCGCCCTGCCCGTGGCGGTGCCGCCGATCTGGACCACCGGCTCGACCGAGGTCTTCAAGACCGGCACCTGGCGTGCCGCGCTGCCGCGCCACATCCAGGCACCGTCGCCCTGCCACGGCGCCTGCCCGGTGAACGGCGACATCGCCGAGTGGATCGGC
>JACZKT010000137.1 GCA_014859905.1 Rubrivivax sp. | reverse complement strand
CCCGCGCCGCGCGCCGCCACCACGGCCCGTCGCCGCGCTTCGAGCGCGAGCGCTGGGCGACGCCAGACGGCGACTTCATCGACGTCGACCACCTGGCGCCGCAGCCCGATGCCACACAACGGCACCTCGTACCCGGTACCGCACAGCGGCATCTCGTGATGTTCCACGGCCTGGAAGGCAGCAGCCAGAGCCAGTACGCGCAGGCCTTCGCCAGCGTCGCGCAAGGCCGCGGCTGGGCATTCTCGGTGCCGCACTTCCGCGGTTGTTCGGGTGAACTCAATCGCGCGCCGCGCGCCTACCACTCGGGTGACTTCGAGGAGATCGGCTGGATCCTGCAGCGCCTGCGCGCCCTTCACGGCGCGCCGCTGCTGGTGGTGGGCATCTCGCTGGGCGGAAACGCGCTGCTGCGCTGGGCGCAGGAAGCCGGCGACAGTGCCGCCGCCACGGCCGCCGCGGTGGCCGCGGTGTGCTCGCCCATCGACCTGGCGGCCTCGGGCGCGGCCATCGACCGCGGCTTGAGCTGGCTCGTCTACTCGCGCATGTTTCTGGCCACCATGAAGCCCAAGGCGCTGGCCAAGTGGCAGCAGCACCCGGGGCTGTTCGATCGCGAACGCCTGGCGGCGGCGCGCACGCTGTACGAGTTCGACAACGTCTTCACGGCGCCGCTGCACGGCTTCCGCGACACGCCCGATTACTGGGCGCGCGCGTCGGCCAAGCCGCACCTGGCGCGCATCCGCATCCCCGCGCTGGTGCTCAACGCCGGCAACGACCCCTTCGTGCCGGCGGCCTCGCTGCCGGGACCGGCGCACGTGGGGCCATGCGTCACGCTGTGGCGGCCGGCGCAGGGCGGGCACGTGGGCTTCCCGCGCGGCGCCTTCCCCGCCGACGTGCAGGCCATGCCGCAGGCCGTGGCCGACTGGCTGGCGGCGCAGGCCTGACCGGACTTAAGCTCAGGTCCATGGACGACATCGTCAAGGCGGCGCTGCTGAAGTGGCCCCACGTGCCGCACTGCTACGGCTGGCTGGCGCTGGACGCGCGCGGCCACTGGTACATGCGCGACGACCGCATCCAGGCCGCGGGGCCCTTCCCGCAGGTCAAGGGCAGCCGCATCGCGCACGACAAGCTGCTGGCCTTCATCCACCGCAACTACACGCACGACGAGCACGGCGCCTGGTTCTTCCAGAACGGGCCGCAGCGTGTCTATGTCGAGTTGGAGGCGGCGCCCTACGTGTGGCGCATCGACGCCGCTGCCGGTTGGCCGGTGCAGGCGCACACCGGCCAACCAGCCCGGGTGCAAGGCAGCTGGCTCGACGAAAGCGGCCGCCTGTTCCTGGACACCGACCTCGGCTTCGGCCTCGTGCACACGCTGGACACCGGCATTGCGGCGCAGGCCGTCGAGGCCGGCGCCTGGGCACCCGGCGAGATGCCGTTTGCCGACATGCCCGGGCGTTTCGGCTACACCCTGCGGCCGCGACAAGAAGCCACTCCGGGGGCGGCTTCGCGACGCGAAGGCTGACGCTCAGTTCGGCGCGCTGGCGGCCGAAGCCGCCGTCGGTGCCTTCGGCTCGTCGAGCTTGCCGCCGCCCTGGTTGGCGATGTAGACCACCGCGCGGCCGATCTCGAAGTCGGAGAACTGGCCGCCGCCTTGCGGGGCCATCGCGCCCTTGCCCTTGAGCGCCGAGTTCAGCAGCGCCTCAAAGCCGGTCTTGATGCGCGGCGCCCAGGCAGCGGCGTCGCCCAGCTTGGGTGCGCCTGCCACACCGGCGGCGTGGCAGGCGCCGCACTGGCCGGTGTAGACCTGCTCGCCGGTGCGCAGCACGACCGGGGCGCTGGCGTCGCGGATCTCCACGCTGCCGATGCGCTGCAGGCGATCCGCCACCGCCTCGGGCCCGAGGCCTTCGCTGCCGGCAGCGGGCTTGGTGCCGAAGTCGACGTAGTTGACGAGCAGGATGATGGCCACGATGGGCACCAGGAACGACGCCACCACGGCCGCCACCAGTTGCTTGGGCGTCTTGATCGGGCCTTCGTGCGTGCCGTCGTCGTGGGCTGCGGTGTCGTGCGAGTCGCTCATGGGATCCTCGGGTCTGCGGCAAAAAGCCAGCGCGGACAAAAGCCGAAGATTATAGAGAGCCCCCGTCACCTGCCTGACCCGCGGCGCAGCTTGCGGGGTGTCGGGCGCTAGAATGCACCCCTGCCACGCGACCGTGGTGAAGTGGATATCATGCGGCCCTCCGAAGGCCACGTCGCAGGTTCGATTCCTGCCGGTCGCACCAGGTCGAGATCCATCCTGGCGCCGGGGCGATGTCGCGCAAGCTGCTGGACGCAGGCACGCCCGAATCGAGTACGCTCCTGGGCGGTCAAGGCCCGCGAGAGCTCACGATGAGTCGCCACCACGCAAGTCTGATCCGCTCGATCTTCCACGATCCACCCAGCGGCAACATCCACTGGCGCGACATCGAATCGTTGCTGAAGCATGTTGGCGCATCGCTCGAGCCGATCTCGGGTGCGAGGGTCCGGGTGCACCTCAACCGCATGGAAGGTGTACTGCACCGGCCGCACCACAGCAACGTGCTCGACGTGAGTTCGCTCGTGCACTTGCGTGAGTTCCTCGCGCGTGCTGGCGTCACGCCCTCGGCGTACGAGAGCAAGGGCGCGGACCTCAACTGACGCAGCTCCGGCGTGGGCATCGATCGACACGGGCTGCGAATGAAGTGAGGCCCAAGCGTGGCGTGCCGTGGGGTGTCCCCTGCCCCAATCTAGTGTAGTGTTTCGTTCTGTTTGGAACTTAAGCGCGCATTAGCTCGAATTACCTTCTGCAGGATGTCGCGAGCGCTTTTGGTCCAGATGAAAGGCTTGGGATTTGTGTTGTCGGCAGCTGTACACCAAGACAGTTGACGCTGAACACTGATCAGCTGCCAGTACCGGGCAAGAGCCTTGCTTAGCCACTGTGTCACCTCGTTTCAATGAGCGGCCAAACCATCACTTTCTGCAGTTGCCCTCTGTGATGACGCGACCGTCTGCGCACTCGGTGATGACAGGTCTTCTCGGGGCTGCAGGTGTGACTGGGGATGTGGACGGAGCAGGAGCGGGCTCCCTCGAATAGACCAGCTTCTTCGCCCCACGCTCGCATGTGCCGACCACTTGACCCGGCGTGCTTGCGGCTGCATCGACGACTGCGACGGTGAAGCTCGTGACTCCCTTGTCTCGAATCTTAGACTCGATAGAAGCGCGCAACTCATCGCACGTAGCCGCAAGCGCAGCCATGCTGACGCTGGATAGTGCGATGACAAGGACAGCAGAGCGAGTCAGGGTGAGCTGCAGGCGCATTTTTGGCTGTGCGAAGGAGGACAGAGGCCGACTGATTGCGAGGCCTAGACAGAATGGCTTCGTGAATTCGGGCGGCCCGTCCCCTGCGAGACCGTAGGTTGCACGCCAGGGGCGTGCTGAGCTACACCAATGCGCCGAACCGATGGTCGGTCAGGTCGTTGCGAATTTGCAAGGAGACGGGCCATGGACAAATTTAGCACTCTGTACGTTGGATTGGATGTTCACAAGGACAGCATCGACATCGCCGCGGCGGACGCCGGCCGGGACGGCGAGGTTCGACACGTTGGCAGCCTGGGCGGGGATCTCGCCGGGCTGGACAAGGCGCTGCGCAGGCTGATCAGCAAGGGGCACCGGTTGCACGTGGTCTACGAAGCCGGCCCGTGCGGTTTCGTGATCTGGCGGCATCTGCATGCCCAGGGCATTGACTGCGAAGTCGTAGCGCCCTCGTCGATCCCCAAGCGCTCCGGGGACCGGGTGAAGACGGATCGGCGCGACGCGATGATGCTGGCGCGGCTGTCCAGGTCGGGGGACCTCACCGCGGTACGCGTGCCCGGGGCAGCCGACGAAGCCGTGCGCGATCTGGCGCGCAGCCGCGAGGACGCCGTGCGCGAATGCCGCAACGCGCGCCACCGGCTCAAGGCGCTGCTGCTGCGCAACGGCATCGCCTACGCGGGCAAGAGCGCCTGGACAGCCGCGCACCTTCGCTTGTTAGCGACGATGTAAATCCGCTTCTATTCGACGGCGAGGGAGCGGTTTTCGCCGCCCGCGCGTGGCCACGGTAAATCGGAGTCCAGAAGCACGAAGGGCCCCAGTGAGGGACCCTGATGATTTCGGCGACGACGATGTTGTCGTTTGTTGCCGCGTGCTGCTGATCAGAACGGCAGGTCGTCGGGGTCGAACTCCGGCATCGGGCCCTGCGGCACCAGTTGATCGCGCCAGGCCTGTTGAACCTGAGGCCCGTAGGTTGCCCATAGCGCGAAGCGCATCGCATGCAGGCATTCGAAGACGGCCAGCGCCTGCTCCGGTGTCCAGTGCCGCGGCATGAGCAGCACCGGCGCCGGTGTCGCCGTGGAGGGTGAGTCCGCGCTCATTTTGCAGGCTTGCGCGAACGCGTCGCTGCAGCCTTGGCTGCACGCTCGGCGTGGCGCTGCGCCTGGCGTTCCTGGGCTTCCTTGGCGCGATAGGACTCGCCGTCGATGCGCACGACCTCGGCGCGGTGCATCAGCCGGTCGACCAGCGAGACGACGCAGGCGGCGTTGGGGAAGACCTCGCCCCAGTCGGCGAAGCGCCTATTGGTCGTCACGATGGTGCTCTTGTTCAGGTAGCGCCGGCTGATCAGCTCGAACAGCATGTCGGCATGGCGGTTGGAGTACGACAGGTAGCCCACCTCGTCGATGAGCAGCAGATCCGGCGCGGCGTAGTGCTGCAGCCGCCGGCGCAGGGCCGAATCGCTGTCCAGCGCGGCGAGTTCGCTCAGCATCTGGCCGGCGGTGGTGAACAGTGCCGTGTGGCCCTGCAGCACGGCCTGGTGGGCGATGTTCAGCGCCACCATCGTCTTGCCCACGCCGTTGGTGCCGAACAGCACGACGCTGGTGGCGTCGGCCAGGAACTGCAGACCCATCAGCTCCTCGATGGCTGGGCGGTCGCACTCCTTGGGCCAGCTCCAGTCGAAGTCGGCCAGCGGCTTGAAGCGGCCCAGATGGGCCTCGCGGATTCGCCGCTCCAGGCTGCGATTGGCTCGCTCCAGGCTCTCCCAGCCCAGCCACTGACGCACGCGCTGCTCGGTCTCGGACTGGCCCATCAGTTCGTCCCAGTGGGCCAGCAGCCCGTGCAGGCGCAACTCGGCAGCCTGCGCGCGCAGCTCGGCGTGGGAGGCGACGTGAGAGGCGGCGTGGGCTGCCCCCGGGCGGCCAGGATCGGTCGATTCAGTCATCGTCTGTGTCCTTGGGTGGGTCGTAGCGACGGTCGTAGGCCGCCAGTGATTGCGTGCGCATCGGCGCGTCACGCCGCGCCACGTGCTCGGGCAGCGTCAGCGCCAACGGCGGTGGCGAGCCCGCACGTTCGCGAGCACGCTCCAGCGCAACGCGCACGGCGTTGGGATGCGGCACACCGCGGGCGATGGCCTCCAGCAAGCCAGCCTGCAGCGAGGCGGCCCCATATTGGTCCAGCAGGCGCAGCAGCGCGGCGGTGATGCTGGCCAGGCTGTAGCCGCGCTGGGCGGCCATTCGCAGCAACTCGGCGGCCGCCGGCGCGACCTGGGCAAGGGCGTCGCAGCCGCGGTGCGCACGCGCTGCGCGCTTGTGCTCGACCAACGCCTGCAGGTGAGCCGGCTCCTCGATCACCTGATGACGGTCGAAGCTGCGGGGATGGTTGGCCAACTCGGTGATGCCGTCGAAGACGCGCACGCGCTGCTCGTCGGCCAGCACCGACAGGGTCCGTTGCACGTGGGTATGCGGCACCGTGTAGTCGTTCGAATCGAAGCGCACGTAAGGTGTCTTGGCCACCGACACATCCAGCCGCTGGCCCAGGGCGTAGCCGACCGCGGGCAACTCCAGCAGGCGCGGTTGCTCCACCGCGAAGGCCTGGCGCACCGTCAACGCGTCGTCCTCGGGCCAGGGCCGATCGAAGGCCCGGCCCTCGCACCAGTGGACGGCCTGCGCGTTCAGATCGATCACGTCCGTGAACTTGCGCGCGGCGAAGAAGCTCTTGCGGATGAAATCGATTTGGCGTTCGACCCGACCCTTCTGATTGCCTCGCGCCACGGCCACCGGGCGCGGCTCGAAGCGGTAATGGCGGGCGAAGGCCAGGAATTCGGGATTGAACCTGATCGTGTCGTCCACGCGCTCGAGCACGACGCTTTTGAGGTTGTCGTACAGGAGGGTTCTGGCCAGTCCGCCAAATGCGCTGAAGGCATCGACATGACCGCGTAGGAAGCTGTCCATCTGGGCGTTCAGGCAAAAGCGCAGGAACACGCGCCGCGAGTAGCTCAGCACCGCCACGAAGCCCATCAGCGGACGCTGCGCGCGGCCGATCTGCAGCTTGCCGAAGTGAGCCCAGTCGATCTGCATCTGTTCGCCCGGCAGCGTGCGCAGGCGCAGGTAGGCCTCGGCCGGCGGGCGCGGTCGCATCGTGCTGACGAGGAAGCGGAAGTGGCTGCCTCGCCCAGCGTAGCCGCGCTCGCACACCATGTCGTACAGCCGGCTGGCCGCCAGCGTCGGGTACTTCTTCAAGGTCTCGTCGATGAAGGTCCGGTACGGCTCGACGAGGCTCGCCCGAAGCGGGCCGCCCGCGCTCGCCGCGCCGCGCTCGCGCAGCACCCGGCGCACCGTGTCGCGGTGTACATGCAGCTGGCGTGCGATGGTCCCTACGCGCCAGTGCTCGACTGCGTACAGCCGCTCGATGCGCGCGGCCAGATCAAGTGGGATGGTCATGGTGGCTGCGCCGGCGACCCCCGTTACCGCGCAGCCAGGTCAGGCGCACGTGGGGCAGCACGGGGCGACCGCAGTGGCGGCACACCGGCGCCACGTAGGGGCCCGGCGCGGCCGCTGCCGGTTCGGCATTCGGAGTCGACTCGGTCGGGGAGTTGAGTTCGCAGGCGCTGGACGGGTCGGCTTGGCATGCCAGCAGTGAAGCATCGGCGGGCGCGCCCGGGCAACCCTGGTGCGTCACTTTATCGATGTCGCCACTCGCGCTGGCCAGGCGCTGAGACCGTTGCCGTTGGCGCCAGCATGCGGTGCGCGCGGCATGCTTGAGCCGACCGATCCGGCTGTTCTGGTAGCGCTTGGCAGTCTCTCGCCGTCGCTCACGGCGGCTCGCGAAAGAGCACGCCCGGCTGCAATACAGCTGACCGTGGTCGCAGTGCGAACACAACAGCACCTGATCGCGGCAACGTGCACGTGCGCACAGGAACAAGCGGGCTGAGCGGGTTGAGCCGGCCATGGGGCACCCTCGGCGATGAGCCAAAGGTGCTGGACGGACTCGCCCCAGCGGTGCAACACTGCTGCAGCACCGCCTTCATCGGCACGGTGTAGGGTGCGGCGCGGTCTTCGCTGCCAGGCGTTCAAGCGACCGCTGCCGTACCCGACTACTTCGGCATCGACACCGTTGTACTGCGCAGAGCCATCGCGACGGTCAACGCCCGGATGTGGTCTACGTCAAATCGCTTGGATCGCTGCGGGCAACGCTACCTCTGCAGGCCACGGCGTGCAGGGGTTGAACCATGAGTACATGGCTCAACCGGGGCGCCTCCGGCGGCCTGGCAGGGGCCTCAAGGAATCTGAAATTCGTGCAAAGCGAAAACCGACACCTCGCCGTCATCGGAGGACGGGTCTTGACCGGCGCTCACA
>JACZKT010000136.1 GCA_014859905.1 Rubrivivax sp. | reverse complement strand
CACTCCTGCACCACCATGTCGGCTGCACGCGGCACACCGCCGGCGGCCAGCCAGGCGTGGCAGCTGCCCAGCGTGGGGTGGCCGGCGAAGGGCAGTTCGCCGCCGGGGGTGAAGATGCGCACCCGGTAGTCGGCCGCAGCGTCGGTGGGCGGCAGCAGGAAGGTCGTCTCCGACAGGTTCGTCCAGCGCGCGAAGGCAGCCAGCGTGTCGTCGGGCAGGCCCTGCGCGGCATGCACCACGGCCAGCGGGTTGCCTTTGAGCGGCACCGCGGTGAAGACGTCGAGCTGGTGGAAGCGTCGTTGCATGGCCGGTCTCCTCAAGCAGCCGCGAGCACACGCGCGAGTGCGGCCACGGCAGTATGGATGGTCTCGGGCGGCACCGTGACGAAGCTCAGGCGCAGCGTGTTGGCGTGGCCGCCGTGCGGGAAGAAGGTGCTGCCCGGCACGTAGGCCACGCCGGCTTCGACGGCCCGCGGCAACAGCGCCGTGGCGTCGATGTGCGCCGGCAGCTCGACCCAGAAGAACATGCCGCCCACCGGCGCCTGCCAGCGGCAGCCCGGCGGCAGGTGCTGTTCGAGCGCGGCGCGCATGGCGTCGCGCTGGGCCCTGTAGCGGGCGCGGATGGTGGGCACGTGTTCGCGCAGGAAGCCATTCCGGATGACTTCGTAGACCACGCGCTGGTTGAAGCCGGCGGTGTGCAGGTCGGCAGCCTGCTTGGCCTGCAGCAGCTTGGGGTACAGGCGTTCCGGCGCGACCACGTAGCCCAGCCGCAGGCCCGGGGCCAGCACCTTGGAGAACGACCCCAGATAAACGGCCCCGTCGCCGGCCGCGGCGCTCAGTGGCTGCGGCGGCGGCGCGTCGAACCACAGGTCGCCATACGGGTTGTCTTCGACGATGGGCAGGCCGAGCTGCCGTGCCCGCGCCACCAGCGCCAGCCGCCGCGCCGCGCTCATGCAGCGTCCGGTGGGGTTCTGGTAGTTGGGCAGCAGGTACAGAAAGCGGGCGCCGCGCGCCGCGTCCAGCGCCTGCGGCAACGGGCCTTCGGCGTCGCCGTCCACCGCCACGAACTCGGGCTCGTAGGCCGCGAAGGCCTGCAGCGCGCCCAGGTAGGTGGGTGATTCCACGGCCACCGTGCTGCCGGGGTCGATGAGCACCTTGCCGACCAGGTCCAGCCCCTGCTGCGAGCCGGTGGTGATGATCACCTGCGAGGCCTCGGCGTGCAGGCCTTGAGTGCCGAGCTCGGCCGCCACCCAGGCACGCAGTGGCGCAAAGCCTTCACTGGCGGCGTACTGCAGCGCTTCACGCGGGCTGTCGCGCAGCACGCGCGCGGTGGCTTCCTGCATCGCGGCGACCGGGAAGGTGTCGGCCGACGGCAGGCCACCGGCCAGCGAGACGATGCCGGGCCGCTCGGTGATCTTGAGGATCTCGCGAATGGTGGACGGGTTGAGCCGCTCGGCGCGGCGGGCCATCTGCCAGGGCATGGGGTCTCCAATGTTCAGCGAGGCGGTATTTCAGGTTTCGGCGCCGGCCCCGTCCAGCAGCCAGCGCACGGCCGCGTCGGCGTGCAGCCCGGTGGTGTCGAACACGGGCAGCGGGCTGTCCTCGGCCTTGATCAGCAGGCCGACTTCGGTGCACCCGAGCACGACGGCCTGGGCGCCCCGCGCGCGCTGGCGCTCGATGATCGCCAGCACCGCGCTGCGCGAGGCCGCACTCACGACGCCGCGGCACAGCTCGTCGTAGATCACGCGGTGCATGAGCGCGCGGTCTTCGTCGCCGGGCACGCTGACGTGCAGGCCGAAGCGCTGCGCCAGGCGCGTGCGCACGATGGCGGGGTCTTCCATCGTGAAGCGCGTGCCCAGCAGCGCCGCGTGCTGCACGCCGCCGGCCTGCAGGGCGGCACCGGTGGCGTCGGCGATGTGCAGCAGCGGCAGGCCCGATGCGGCCTCGATGCGCTCGGCCACCTTGTGCATGGTGTTGGTGGCCAGCACCAGCGCCTGCGCGCCGGCACGACGCAGGCCCGCCGCGGCCGTGGCCAGCAGCTGCGCGGCGCGGTCCCATTCACCGGCGGCCTGCAGCGCCGCCACCGGCGCGAAATCGACGCTGTGCAGCAGCAGGCTCGCGCTGTGCAGTCCGCCCAGGCGCCGGGCCACGCCCTGGTTCAGCAGCCGGTAGTAGACGGCCGTGCTTTCCCAGCTCATGCCGCCGAGGATGCCCAGGGTTCGCCCCGAGGTCGGGCCCGGTGTCTTCATGCCGCAGTCCGCCCAACCGGCAGGCGCCGGCCGACGAAGACCACCGCGATGACGGCCAAAGAGAAGAGCACGGTCAGCGGCTGCAGCTGCTCACCCAGCACCGGCACCGCGAACAGCAGGGCCAGGAAGGGCTGCAACAGTTGTGTCTGGCTGACGCGCACCACGCCGCCCAGCGCCAGGCCGCGGTACCAGGCGAAGAAACCCAGCCACATCGAGAACACCGCCGTGTAGCCGAATCCCAGCCACGCCGACAGGCGCGCCGGCAGTTCGGGCCACAGCCACAACGCCGCCGGCAACGTGAGCGGCAGCGAGCCCACCAGCACCCAGCCGATGACCTGCTGCGCCGGCAGCGCCAAGGCGACCTGCGCCCCCGCCACGTAGGCGACGGATGTCGACAGCACGGCCAGCAGCAGCAGGCCGTCGGCCGCCGACAGTCGTCCGCTGCCCTGCCAGGCGGCAAAGCCCAGCACGAGGGCGCAGCCGAGCAAGGCGCAGGCCCAGAAGGCCGCCGACGGACGCTGTCGCAGCCACAGCGCCGCCACCACCGCCGTGCCCAGCGGCATGATGCCGGTGACCACGGCGGCGTGCATGGCGTCGACCCGGCGCAGTGCCAGTGCCAGGAAGAGCGGGAAACCGACCACGGTACCCAGGGCGCTGACCGCCAGCACCGGCCAGTGCCGCCGCGCCGGCGGCGGCGCCCGCACGGCCAGCAGGTACAGCG
>JACZKT010000135.1 GCA_014859905.1 Rubrivivax sp. | reverse complement strand
CGACGACGGCGCCAGCGGGCGGCGCCACGCCGTCGCCGGCCTGGGCGGCGACAGCAACAACGAGGGCCAGCGCCGCCAGGACGCTGCCAAGACGGGTCAGCCCGCTGCGGCGGCTGGCGGACCTGGGCGCAGTGCGCGTGCGGAGATCATCAGCGCAAGGCGGCATCGATGACCACCGCCGCCAGCAGTGCACTGAGCTGCACCATCGAGGCGAAGAACGCCGCCATCGCCGTCGTGCGGCTGGGCTGGCGTGCCAGCGCATGCGTCTTGCGCAGGAAGTGCGCGCCCCCGACCGCCGCACCGACGAAGGTGATCCAGCCGGCACCGAAGAACACCGGCAGCAGCGACACCGCCACCAGCAGCACGGTGCTGCCGTGCACGATGCGTGCGGCGCGTGCCGCGCCCACCACCACCGGCAGCATCGGCACGCCGGCGGCTGCGTATTGCGCCTCGTTGGCGATCGCCAGGCTCCAGAAGTGCGGTGGCGTCCACAGGAACAGCACCGCCGCCAGCAGCAGGGCCAGCGGGCCGATCTGCGGGTTCACTGCGGCGGCACCGGCCAGCACGGCAAAGCTGCCGGCCAGCCCGCCGATGACGATATTCCACGGTGTGCGCCGCTTCAGCCCCAGCGTGTAGACGCCGGCGTAGGTGAGTGCGCCCAGCAACACGAAGCCGGCCGCGGTGAGGTTGACGAACCAGGCCGCCAGCAATACCGCGAACACCAGCAGCGCGGCGATGCCCAGCAGCCAGCCGCCGCTGCGCGGCAGCGCGCCGCTGGCGAAGGCGCGGTTGCGCGTGCGCGCCATCAGGCGGTCGCTGTCGGCCTCGATGAACTGGTTGAAGGCGCCGGCACTGGCCGAGGCCAGCAGCACCGACAGCGCCAGCACCAGCGCCTGCACCGGCGCGACCGATCCGTCGGGCACGATGAAGAGCCCACCCAGCGCGGTGGCCATGATGAGCACGCTGATGCGCAGCTTGAAGACGCCGAGCACGGTGCGCCAGCCGATGCTGCGTTGCGCGGCACCGGCGTCGGCGCCGGCGACCGCCAGGGCCGGCGACGTGGACGCGGCAGGCTGGGCACTGTGGTTCATGGCGTGTCTCCTGGTGTCGTTGCCGGGCGGATCGGTCTCAAGCCGTGGCGCGGCTTCGGCTCAACTCAGGCCCCACAGGGTCGAGAGATATTTCCAGTTGATGAAGTAGTAGAGCACGAAGGCGAGCAGGAAGACCATCGCCAGCGCAAAGGTGCCCGGCGCCGCAAAGCCCATCGAACCGTAGGTCTGCGCCACGGCCGACGGCGCGGTGCGCGGGATCGGCGTGAACCTGGCACTTTCGGCGCCGGTGTCGAGCTGGCGGCCCCACAGCAGCGAACCCACCGTGATGTAGATGTAGATCGCACCACCGGCGATGGCGGCGATGCCGGCCAGACCCACCAGCGCCATCATCAGATAGGCCGCACCGGGCCACTCGTAGGCCAGCGCCGCGCCCTGGAAGGCCATGTCCCAGTGCCGGCGCGAAACGCCCAGCGTGCCGGCACCCATCATCACCAGGCAGAAGAAATACATCGAGAAGCCGAACAGGTAGGGCTGCCATTTGGCCAGCGTCGGGTTGATCATCTCGCGCCTGAACAGCACCGGGATCAGGTAGTAGGTCAGTGCCATGAAGGTGAGCGTGGTGCCGACCACCACCGTGGCGTGGAAGTGCCCCGGCACGTAGATGGTGTTGTGGATGATCATGTTCAGCTGCTCGGTGCCCATCATGACGCCCGAGATGCCGCCCAGGAAGCCGAAGCCGATGATCGAGATGAAGACGCCCGAGAACGTGGGGTTGCTCCATGGTGCCTTGCGCAGCCATTCGAACAGGCCCTTGGTGTAGCCCTTCTGGCGTTGTGCCACTTCCATCGCGCCGGGAATCGTCAGGCCGTGGATCATCGACGCCAGCACCGCGAAATACATGAAGTAGCTGGTGTTGACGACCTTCCAGCCGGTCGACAGCCCCGGGTCGGCCAGCAGGTGGTGCGCACTGGCCAGTTGCAGGAACAGGATGTAGAGCAGGAAGGCGGTGCGGCTGACGCGTTCGCTCATCGGCTTGGCGCCGAAGGCGATGGCTGCCACCAGGTACCACACCGAGATGTGCGCGGCGACGTTGATCTGCTGCGACGAATGGCCGAAGGCCCACCAGATGGTGCGGTAGACCAGCGGGTCGACCTCCTTGACCACGCCCAGCGACATGAGCCAGGTCGGGATCAGGATGATGGCGCCCGAGGCGATGGTGAACACGGCGATGATGGCTGCGGTGATGGCGCCGAAGGTGACCAGCGGCACCGAGCCTTGATAGGTCTTCTCCTTCTTGGCCACCACCAGCGTGCCGAAGAAGACGAAGACGGCGATCAACGCACCCACCGCGAACAGGATCAGCCCGAGGTAGAAGTTGGGCTCGGCCATCATCGGCACGTAGGACGTCATCATGACGCTGGACGCGCCGCGGTAGACCGCGATGTTGTTGACCACCGAACCGATGAGCATGAGCGCGAACGCGAGCCAGGCGATCTTCGGCGTGGCGATGCGACAGCGCAGCAATGTCGAGGCGCAGAAATACAGCACCGCGACTTCGAAGAAGATGATCCAGAAGATCAGCATGTCGATGCCGTGCGCCGTGAGCACCTGGTAGAAGGTCTCGGCTTCGAGCCAGCGCACGGCCGGCCAGCGCGTCAGCACGACGCCGATGGCCAGCACGCCGCCGATCAGCAGCCAGACCACGGCGACGAAGGCGTTGGCCTTCATCAGCCATTCGGCCTGGCGTTCGAATTGCAGCCCCGAACGCGGGCAGGTGCGATAGGTCGTTGTTGTGCTCATCACCCGCTCCTCACTTGACGTAGATGCGGCCGACCATCTTGTGGTGGCCGATGCCGCAGAACTCGTTGCACACCACCGAGTAGGTGCCCGACTGGTTGGGCGTCACGGTGATCACGTGCTCGAAGCCGGGCACGATCTGGATATTGATATTGGCCGGCTGCAGCGAGAAGCCGTGGTTGTAGTCCATCGACGTCAGGTGCAGCTTGTAGGTCTTGCCCTTCTCGAGTTCGAGCACGGGATAGAAGCTCCACAGCCGTGCGATGAAATAGACGTCGCTGCCGGCCGGCGGCGCCACCACGGGCGTGGCGTTCTCGTCGCTCTCGATGCGCACCGTGTATTTGTCGACCATGGCCTGCGTCTTGGCCATGAACATCTCGGGCGTGGTGCGGTAGGTCTCGGTGGACAGGTTCTGCTTGCCCCAGATGTGCCAGCCGACCATCATGGCGAACATGATCAGGCACCAGATCAGCGCGATGGCGATCCAGGTGCCCTCGACGCGGTCGATCGGGTGCTTGTACCAAAGGCGTTCGGCGGGGGGGAGGATGGCGCTCATGGGATTCTCCCGGCCTACTTGGCCATCGGCAGGGTGAGGATTTCGACCACGCCCCAGACGGTGTAGACCATCATCGGCACGAAGACGCCGATGAACAGCAGCAGGAACGGGTTGTCCAGCAACTGCTGCATCCAGGGCACAGGAGCGTTGTCGTCGTCGTGCGTTTCGGGCGTGCTCATGGCGGTCTCCTTCGTTCTTTCACAAGGCGTTGGTGTCGCCGCATGGCCCAATGCGAGCCGGCCATCGTCAGCGTCGGGAATTCTGTGACGCGGGCGCTGCGATCAAAAATGAACCAGTTCAAGGAATCCTTGGTTCGGCCGCGGCGAGCATACTGCGCACGGCTGGCCTGACCCAGCTTCGTTTCTCCGTACTTACGATGAAGCACGACGACGCCCAGAAGCCGATGATCGACGACCGCCGACTGCTGGCCATGCGCCGCCTCTCGTGGGCGTGCGTGCTGCTGATGCTCGTCGTCACCAGCGCCAGCGCATGGCTGCGCCTGGCACAGCCGCGACCGGCCTGCTTCGACTGGCCGACGTGCCGCAGCGCCGATCGCCCCACGGCAGCCACGGTCGCGCCGGCCGTGCTGGGCGCGGCGCACACATTGGCGCTGGTTCGAGGCACCCATCGCG
>JACZKT010000134.1 GCA_014859905.1 Rubrivivax sp. | reverse complement strand
TGGCCGCGCGCAGCGCGGCCAGCTCGGTGGCGCCCAGCGGCGCACCGTGCACGTCGTGACCGCCGGCCTTGGTGGGCGCGCCCTGGCCGATGACGGTGCGGCAGACGATCAGCGTCGGCTTGCCCGCCGCATCCATGCCCTGCACACGCGCTGCGGAAAGCGCACGGTCGACGGCATCGCTGTCGTGGCCGTCGATGGGGCCGATGACGTGCCAGCCGTAGGCGCGGAAACGCGCCGGCGTGTCGTCGGTGAACCAGCCTTCGACATCGCCGTCGATCGAGATGCCGTTGTCGTCGTACAGCGCCACCAGCTTGCTCAGGCGCAGCGTGCCGGCCAGCGAACAGACCTCGTGGCTGATGCCTTCCATCAGGCAGCCGTCACCGAGGAAGGTGTAGGTGCGGTGGTCGACCACCGCGTGCCCGGGGCGGTTGAATTCCGCCGCCAGCAGCTTTTCGGCCAGCGCCATGCCCACGGCATTGGCCAGCCCCTGCCCCAGCGGGCCGGTGGTGGTTTCGACACCGGGCGTGACGCCGACCTCGGGGTGGCCCGGCGTCTTGCTGTGCAGCTGGCGGAAGTTCTTCAGCTCCTCGATGGGCAGCGCGTAGCCGCTCAGGTGCAGCAGCGCGTACAGCAGCATCGAGGCGTGGCCGTTGCTGAGCACGAAGCGGTCGCGGTCGGGCCAGTGCGGATCGGCCGGGTTGTGGCGCAGGTGGCGCGTCCACAGCACGGTGGCCATCTCGGCCATGCCCATCGGCGCGCCCGGATGGCCGCTCCTGGCCAGCTCGACGGCGTCGGCCGCCAGCAGGCGCAGTGCGTCGGCCGGCGTCGGGGTCATGGCGACATTCGACGCCGCGCTCACAGCGCCCCCAGCGCGCGCTTGCGCCGTTCCATCATGCGCCAGATGAAGGGCGTGAAGATGAGCTGCATCGCGATCTCCATCTTGCCGCCCGGCACGACGACGGTGTTGGCGCGCGACATGAACGAGTCGTTGATCATGCTCAGCAGGTAGGGGAAGTCGATGCCCTTGGGGTTGGCGAAGCGGATCACGACCAGGCTCTCGTCGGCCGACGGGATCTCGCGCGCGATGAACGGGTTGCTGGTATCCACCGTGGGCACGCGCTGGAAGTTGACATGCGTATGCTCGAACTGCGGGCAGATGTAGTGCACGTAGTCGGGCATGCGGCGCAGGATGGTGTCGGTGACGGCCTCGGCCGAGTAGCCGCGCACGTGCTTGTCGCGCCACAGCTTCTGGATCCACTCCAGGTTGATCACCGGCACGACGCCGATCAGCAGGTCGGGGTACCGCGCGACGTTGACTTCGGGCGTGATGACTGCGCCGTGCAAGCCTTCGTAGAACAGCAGGTCGGTGTCGGCAGGCACGTCTTCCCAGGGCGTGAAGGTGCCCGGCTCCTGCTGGTAGGGCGCGGCTTCGACGGGGTCGTGCAGGTACTTGCGGCGTTGGCCGGTGCCCGTCTCGCTGTAGTCGCGGAACAGATTCTCGAGTTCGGGGAACAGGTTGTTCTCGGGGCCGAAGTGGCTGAAGTGCTTGTTGCCGGCGGCTTCGGCGTCGGCCTGGCGGGTGCGCATTTCCTTGCGGTCGTAGCGGTGGAAGCTGTCGCCTTCGATGACCGCGGCCTGGACCTTCTCGCGGCGGAAGATGTTCTCGAAGGTGCGCGTCACCGAGCTGGTGCCGGCGCCCGACGAACCGGTGATGGCGATGATGGGGTGGCGTTCTGACATGGGGGGCTCTTCTTCAGTTCCTGAACAGGCTGCGCTCGGCGAACAGCGGCGTGCCGCTGTCGCGCGTGGCGGGATCGTGGTGGTAGCGCTCGATGCGCTCGACTTCGTTGCGCGACCCGAACACGAGGCCGATGCGCTGGTGCAGTGCCGTGGGCGTGAGGCCCAGCACCGGCTGGCGGCCGGTGCTGGCGCGGCCACCGGCCTGCTCCATCACCATGCCCACCGGGTTGGCCTCGTAGAGCAGGCGCAGGCGGCCGGGCTTGGCCGGGTCCTTGGTGTCGCGCGGGTACATGAAGACGCCGCCGCGCATCAGGATGCGGTGCGCCTCGGCCACCATGCTGGCGATCCAGCGCATGTTGAAGTCCTTGCCGCGCGGGCCGGGCTTGCCGGCCAGGCATTCGTCGACATAACGCTTGACCGGCGGCTCCCAGAAGCGGCTGTTGGAGCTGTTGATGGCGAATTCGGTGGTGTCCGCCGGCACGCGGATGTCGGGGTGCGAGAGCACGAATTCGCCCAGGTTGGGGTTGAGCGTGAAGCCGGCCACGCCGTTGCCCACCGTCAGCACCAGCATCGTCACCGGCCCATAGAGCGCGTAGCCGGCGGCCACCTGGGTGGCGCCGGGCTGCAGGAAGTCGGCCTCGGTGACGTCGCGGCCGCTGTCGACCACGTCCTGCGGCGCGCGCAGGATCGAGAAGATGCTGCCCACCGAGACGTTGACGTCGATGTTGCTGCTGCCGTCGAGCGGGTCGAACACCAGCAGGTACTTGCCGCGCGGGTAGGCGGCGGGGATCTGCCTGGGGTCGTCCATCTCTTCGCTGGCCATGCCGGCGAGGTGGCCGTTCCACTCGTTCATGCGAATGAAGACCTCGTTGCTGAGCACGTCCAGCGGCTTTTGCACCTCGCCCTGTACGTTCGTGCCGCCGGCCTGCGGCATCGCGACGGCGCCCAGCGAATCGCCCAGGCTGCCGAAGGCGACGATGCGCGCGATCGCCTTGCAGGCCAGCGAGACGTCGAGGACCAGCGCGTTGAGGTCGCCGCTGGCGCTGGGGAAGCGACGGCGTTCTTCGATCAGGTAGCGCGTGAGGGTCCAGCGGTTGGACAGCGGCATGGGGTCTCCCGGAGTCGGTCTCTGTGGTGTGTTTTCACGTCGCGGCAGCGAACACGCGGCTGGCGCGGATGTCGGCGGGCAGCAGCGTCGTCAGGTCTTCGGCGCCGAGCACGCGGTCGCGGTCGGCAAACAGGCGGCTGGCCTGGCGCAGGCGTGCACGGTCCAGGGCATTGCGCACGCTGCGCGCGTTGGCAAAGTGCGGCTGCGCCAGGCGCAGGCCCAGGTATTCGGCGAAGACCTCGCGCGCACCGTCGCCGAAGCGGTAGTTCATGCCTTCCAGCATGCGTTCGGCGATCTGCAGCAGTTCGCCCTGCGTGTAGTCTGGGAAGTCGATGTGGTGCGCGATGCGCGAGCTCAGGCCCGGGTTGCTCTTGAAGAAGGTGTCCATGCGGTCCTTGTAGCCGGCCAGGATCACCACCAGGTCGTCGCGCTGGTTCTCCATCACCTGCAGCAGGATCTCGATCGCCTCCTGGCCGTAGTCGCGCTCGTTCTCGGGGCGGTAAAGGTAATACGCCTCGTCGATGAAGAGCACGCCGCCCATCGCCTTCTTCAGCACTTCCTTGGTCTTGGGCGCCGTGTGGCCGATGTACTGGCCCACCAGGTCGTCGCGCGTCACCGCCACCAGGTGGCCTTTGCGCACGTAGCCCAGGCGGTGCAGGATCTGCGCCATGCGCATGGCCACCGTGGTCTTGCCGGTGCCCGGGTTGCCGGTGAAGCTCATGTGCAGGCTGGGGCCGGAGCCTGCGGGCCCGGCCGCCAGGCCCAGGTTCAGGCGCAGCTTGTCCACCACCAGCAGCGCCGCGATGTCGCGGATGCGCTGCTTGACCGGCGCCAGGCCGACGAGGTCGCGCTCCAGCTCGTCGATCACCGCTTCGACCTGGCTCTGCGCCAGCACCTCGTTGACGGTGCGCGCCTTCGGCGCAGCCTGCGCGGCGGCGGGGGCAGCCGCTGCCGGCGTGCTGCCGGGAATGTTGTACAGCGGCGCGGCCAAGGTCTTGCCTGCTCTCAGCGCGCCGCTGCCGCCAGCTGCGCACGCATGGCGTCGATGACGGCCTTGTAGTCGGGCTGGCCGAAGATGGCGCTGCCGGCGACGAAGGTGTCGGCGCCGGCTTCGGCCACGGCACGGATGTTGTCGACCTTGATGCCGCCGTCGACCTCGAGCGCGATGTCGCGGCCGGACCGCGCCTTCTCTGCGTCGATGATCTTGCGCGCCTGCGCCACCTTGCGCAGCGCCGAAGCGATGAAGCTCTGGCCGCCGAAGCCCGGGTTGACGCTCATGATGAGGATCAGGTCGACCTTGTCGATGGCCCACTCCAGCACGTCCAGCGGTGTCGCCGGGTTGAACACCAGGCCGGCCTTGCAGCCCTCGCCGTGGATCAGCTGCAGCGTGCGGTCGACATGCGCGCTGGCTTCGGGGTGGAAACTGATGAGGTCGGCACCGGCCTTCGCGAAGGCCACGGCCAGCGCGTCCACCGGCTGCACCATCAGGTGCACATCCAGCGGCACCTTGCTGCCGTCGGCGCGCACGCAGTGCGGCTTGATCGCCTGCGCCACGCCCGGGCCGATGGTCAGGTTGGGCACGTAATGGTTGTCCATCACGTCGAAGTGGATCCAGTCGGCGCCGGCTTCGATGACGCTCGCCACCTCCTCGCCCAGGCGCGCGAAGTCGGCAGACAGGATGGAAGGGGCGATGCGGTGCGTCATGGCGGCTCGGGTGTCAGTAACGTTGGCCTTCGGGCTTGTCGGTGGCGTAGCTGTGCACGGTGTAGCGCAGCGAGCGGCCGTTGACTTCCTGCCGCACGAGGCCGAAACCGGGCTCGCTGGCGGGCCGGTTGACGATGAAGCTCATGGCGATGCTCTCGACGCCGCGCGTCGAATCGAAGGCCATCATGCGGATGTAGTGGTTGGGGAAGGTCTTGCGGCAGCTATGCAGTTCCATCATCACGCCGGCGGCGTCCTGCAGGTCGAACATCGGCATGCCGAACATCTCCCAATAGGTGTTGCGCGGGTGCGGGTCGTCCGTGTACTCCACGCTCCAGGCATAGCCCTTCTTCAAACCGTACTCGACCTGCAGCGAGATTTCCTCGTCGCTGAGGTCGGGCAGGAAGCTGAACTGGCCCTGCGTGACGCGGCCGGTGGGGTTGGTCATCATGGTGGGTGTCTCCTTAGGCCACGGACGGCGTGACGGCGTAGTCGCTGGTATCGGTGGACGCGTAGTTGAAGCTGATCTCGCCCCAGGTGTCCAGCGCCTGCTTCAGCGGCGTACAGGTCTGCGCCGCCTGGCGCAGGATCTCCGGGCCTTCGCTCCTGATGTCACGGCCTTCGTTGCGCGCCTTGACCATGGTCTCCAGCGCCACGCGGTTGGCCACCGCACCGGCCTGGATGCCGGCCGGGTGGCCGATGGTGCCACCGCCGAACTGCAGGATCACGTCGTCGCCGAAAAGGTCCAGCAACTGGTGCATCTGGCCGGCATGGATGCCGCCGCTGGCCACCGGCATGACCTTCCTCATGTCGCACCAGTCCTGGTCGAAGAACAGGCCGCGCGGGTAGTCGGTCTTGGTGTAGCTGTCGCGGCAGACGTTGTAGTAGCCCTGCACCGTCATCGGGTCGCCTTCCAGCTTGCCCACGGCCGTGCCCGTGTGCAGGTGGTCGACGCCAGCCAGGCGCAGCCACTTGGCCATGACGCGGAAGCTCACGCCGTGGTTCTTCTGCCGCGTGTAGGTGCCGTGGCCGGCACGGTGCATGTGCACGATCATGTCGTTCTTGCGCGCCCAGTTGGCCATGCTCTGGATGGCGCTCCAGCCGATGATGAGGTCGACCATGATCACCACCGAACCCAGTTCCTTGGCGAACTCGGCGCGCTCGTAGATGTCCTCCATCGTCGCGCCGGTGACGTTCAGGTAGCTGCCCTTGACCTCGCCGGTGGCGGCACTGGCCTTGTTGACGCCGTCCATCACGTACAGGAAGCGGTCGCGCCAGTGCATGAAGGGCTGCGAGTTGATGTTCTCGTCGTCCTTCATGAAGTCCAGGCCGCCCTTCAGGCCTTCGTAGATCACGCGGCCGTAGTTGCGCCCGCTCAGGCCCAGCTTGGGCTTGGTGGTGGCGCCCAGCAGCGGGCGGCCGAACTTGTCCAGGCGTTCGCGCTCGGTCACCAGGCCGCAGGGCGGGCCCTTGAAGGTCTTCACCAGCGCCACCGGCATGCGGATGTCTTCCAGGCGCGCCGCCTTCAGCGGCTTGAAGCTGAAGACGTTGCCGATCAGGCTGGCCGTGATGTTGGCGATCGAGCCTTCCTCGAACAGGATGATGTCGTAGGCCACCCAGCAGAAGTACTGGCCGGGGGTGCCCGGCACGGGCTCGACCTTGTAGGCCTTGGCGCGGTAGGTGTCGCAGGCGGTCAGGCGGTCGGTCCACACCACCGTCCAGGTGGCGGTGCTGGACTCGCCGGCCACCGCGGCCGCGGCCTCGATCGGGTCCACGCCTTCCTGCGGCGTGATGCGGAACAGGCACAAAGTATCGGTGTCCTTGGGCACGTAGTCGGCGTCCCAGTAGCCCATCTGCCGATACTTCAGCACGCCGGCGCTGTAGCGCTGCTTCTTGTCGAGGATCTCGTTGGCGCCAGCGGCGCCGGCTTCGTTGGGCTCGTTCATGCAGTCTCCAGGCAGTGGGACATGTCGCGGGGTTGGACGAGACTGTAGGCAGACGAGCAAGCAAAGGAAAGTTAGAATTTCCGAGCTTTTGAATAAGCTCCAGCTAAACCATGCACATCACCTTCCGGCAGTTGCGGGTTTTCGTCGAGGTTGCGCGCCAGGGCAGCGTGCTGCGTGCTTCCGAAGTCTTGCACCTCACGCCGCCGGCGGTGTCGCTGCAGATCAAGGAAATCGAATCGCAGGTCGGCCAGCGGCTGTTCGACCGCGCCAACCGGCGCATCACGCTGTCCACCGCCGGCGAGTATTTCCTGGTCTACGCGCGGCGCCTGCTGGGCACGCTGAAGGAGGCCGAGGACGCAATGTCCAGGTTCGCGCGCCTCGAATCGGGGCGGCTGACGATCGGCATGGTCAGCAGCGCCAAGTACTTCCTGCCGCAGCTGCTGGCGCGTTTCCACACCGAGCACCCTGCCGTGGACGTGCGGCTGCGCCTGGGCAACCGCGAGCAGCTGGTGGCGCTGATGGAGGCCAACGAGGTCGACCTGTGCGTGATGGGGCGGGCGCCGGTGGACTTCGCCAGCCGCACCGAGCCCTTCGCGATGCACCCGCATGTGCTGGTGACGGCGCCCACGCACCGTTTCGCCAGCGCCGAGAGCGTGCCGGCGCTGGCACTGGCCAACGAACCCTTCATCGTGCGCGAACCGGCTTCGGGCACCCGTTCGGCCTTGCAGGAATACCTGGACCAGCACCGCCTGAAGCCGACCTTCGTCATGGAGATGCCGAGCAGCGAAGCCATCAAGCAGGCGGTGATGGCGGGCATGGGCGTGAGCCTGCTGTCGCTGCACACCATCGGGCTGGAATGGCGCAGCGGCCTGATCGCCGCGCCGCCAGTCGAAGGCCTGCCCTTGATGCGACGCTGGAACATCGTCAACCGCGCCGCCAAGCAGCTGTCGCCGGCGGCCGAGGCCTTCCGCTACTTCGTGCTCAGCCATGGCGAGGCGCACCTGGCGGCGATGTTCAACCCCGAGCTGGCGTAGCGCTGCGGCGCGTCGACGCGTCCACGCGCGCAGGCGAAGCGGGCACTGCTGCTACGCGCAGCGGCGGGTCCACGACCCGACGCGAAGGATTTTCCCTCCAGACGCCGCGCTGTGTGCGTCAGCGAACAGACGATGGCCCGCGTTCGACCTAACCTTTTTTTCGCCGAGCAAGTCGAGCATGGAGTCATCCGAGATACATCACCGCTCAGCGAGACAGGCTGAGCCCAACCCATCGAGAGTACAGACAATGAACAACGCCAATCGTTTCCTGGCCGCATCATGCGTGGTCGTCGGTGCGCTCGTCGGCGCATCGCCGGCAGTTGCTGCAGCCGTGCTGGGCAGTGCGCAGAGTTTCGCGGTGCTGGGCGCCACGACGGTGACCAATACCAACTCGACCACCCTTTGGGGAGATCTGGGTGTGTACGATGGCTCTTCGATCACCGGTGCGACCCCATGCCCCGCGGGAGACTGCATCGCGATCACAGGGACAGTACACCAGACTGATGCGGTCGCGCAGCAGGCCCAGATGGATGCTCTCACCGCGTACAACACCCTTGCCGGTCTGCCGTTCACCAGCAATCTGTCTGGCCAGGATCTGGGTCCGTCGTTAGGGCTGACACTCGTACCGGGTGTATATCGCTTCGATTCCTCGGCGCAGCTGACGCAAACGCTCACGCTCGATTTCCAGAATGATCCCGACGCGCTCTTCGTCTTCCAGATCGGGACCGCGCTCACGACTGGAAGCGGAGCAGTCGTCGATGTGATCAATGGCCAGTCAGCTGCAAACTACGGCGTCTATTGGTTGATGGGCGTTATTGGCGGGTCCGGTACGGGATCCGCGACTCTTGGTTCCAGTACGGTGTTTGCTGGAAACATACTTGCGCTCGACAGCATCACCTTGGTCAGCACCGCGAAGATTCTGTGCGGCAGGGCCATCGCGCTAAATGCCGCCGTGACGATGGATGGCAACACCATCTCCAACGATTGCGGAAGCTACGACGGCGACACCGGCGGCACCAGCGGCACCGACCGCACGGACTATGGCAGCGTCGGCTTCAGCGGTAGCGGCATCAGCAACGGTGGCAGCAACGGTGGGACCGTCCCCGAGCCAGCCACCGCGGCCCTCGTGGGGCTCGCAATCGCCGGGTTGGGGTTGACGCGCCGCCGCCACGGCTGAGTCCAGAATCGTCCCACGGCGCGGCGCACGCCGCGCCAATGCGCAGGCAGCGCCGGCTCGCTCGGTGCGGCCACGGTGAGCAGATTCG
>JACZKT010000133.1 GCA_014859905.1 Rubrivivax sp. | reverse complement strand
GGGTTAGGCCCCCATTCGGCCGAGGCCCGCAAATCGCGCCGAAGAAACACCTGTTCGGCGAGTTGTGGCAAGGTGGAACGTGGCACCGGCGAAGACCGAAAAACCACTGGCGCGCAATGCCCGCGGGTTAGGTTGGTCCTGGGAGACGTCATCGACATTGGTGAATCGCCGTGCGGCGCAAGCCGCCGCGCCGATATCCCGTTTGAAAGAGTGAGGAAGACGACGTGCCCGCAGCCGGTGCCACATTCCGCAACGAATGATGGAGCATCAAATGGCACAACGCAATCGCGCTTTCAGCCGCGCGGGGATTCAGGTCACCCATCCTGATGCCGCCGCCGTGGACGTGGGTGGCGCAACCCACTACGCGGCCGTGCGGCCCGACATCGACGACGCCGTGCGCAGCTTCAACTGCTACACCGCCGACCTCAACGCCATGGCCGACTGGTTCGAGCAGTGCGGCGTGAAGATCGTCGCGATGGAGTCCACCGGCGTGTACTGGATCCCGCTGTACGAGGTGCTCGAGCGCCGAGGCTTCGAGGTGCTGCTGGTCAATGCCCGGGAGGTGAAGAACGTCTCGGGCCGCAAGTCCGACGTGCTCGACTGCCAGTGGCTGCAGCAGCTGCTGACCTTCGGCCTGCTGCGCGGCGCCTTCCGCCCGGCCGACCACATGTGCGCCCTGCGCAGCCTGTGCCGCCAGCGCGCGCGGCTGCTGCGCGACCAGGGCCGCTACGTGCAGCACATGCAAAAAGCCATGACGCTGATGAACCTGCAACTGGCCAACGCCATCAGCGACGTGGCCGGCGTCACCGGTCAGAAGATCGTGCGCGCCATCGTCGACGGCGAGCGCGACCCGCAGGTCCTGGCCACCTACCGAGACTGCCGCATCAAGGCCACCGAGGAGGAGATCGCCGCCAGCCTGCTGGGCAATTGGCGCGACGAGCACCTGTTCGCGCTCAAGCAGGCGCTGGGCGCATTCGACTTCTGCGCCAGCCAGCTCGCCGAGTGCGACGCCGAGGTCCAGCGCGCGCTGACCCTGCTGCATGCCCACGATGGCACCCCTGCAGCCGGCAAGCGCCGCAGCCGCAGCCGCAACGCCCCCAAGTTCGACGTGCGCGAGCACCTGTTCAAGGTCTGCGGCGTGGACCTCACCCGCATCGACGGCATCGACGTCACCACCGCCATGACGGTGATCAGCGAGATCGGCGTGGACATGTCGCGCTTCAAGACCGTCAAGCACTTCACCTCCTGGCTCGGCCTGTGTCCGGGCACCAAGATCAGCGGCGGCAAGGTGCTCGGCAAGGCCAGCAAGCGCAGCGCCAACCGCGCCACCCAGGCACTCAAGCTGGCCGCCGCCGCACTGCGTTCGAGCCGATCCGCCCTGGGCGCCTATTACCGCCGAATGTGTGCCCGCATGGACAAAGGCAAGGCCGTCACGGCCGCCGCTCACAAGCTCGCTCGCCTGGTCTATCTGATGCTCACCCGAGGTGAGGAGTATGTCGACCAAGGCCAGCAGTACTACGAGGAGCGCTACCGCGAACGGGTCGTCCGTGGCCTGGCCAAGAAGGCCGCCGAACTCGGCATGCAGCTCACCCCTGCCGCCTCACCCGCCTGAACACCCCTATACAAATCAATCACTTAGGGTGTGTTTCTTGAAAGGGGTTAGGCCGCATTCGCTTGGGTGTTAGCGAGTAGAGGTTCTCCAGAACTCAAGCAGTAGCGTCATTCCTACGGGCCTCTCAGAGTTCTCTGCGCCTGCGGATGCTATCTCGGTCCATTCCATATTTGACAACTGAAGAATCAGACTTCTTGGCGCCCTAGCAAAACCCATTCTCCAGCCGTTGAACTCGCGATTCGGAGTTTGTCGCAGGAATAGTTGTATTATTCCGCGGTGCTTTCTGGAATTCTTGATTCGCTGGTACGCGAGTTGTAACTCCCGTTCGGGACCCTCAAGATATTGAAAGAATGTTCGATCATGGTACAGGAGTACACCAGTCAGTTCCCCACGTGCGTTCTCGTCGCGGGCAGTTTGCAGTAACGCCTCAAGATCTGATTCACTGAAGTCAGTCACCGCGCTTGAAACATACGCGAGAGCAGCAAGGTCGGACATATGCGGCCTAACGTTTGAGCTAAGCGGGCGACGACGGCAGGACGCCAGGCCCGGGATGGTGAGAATGTACCGCGTACCACCAGCCCGGGCCTGGTGGCCTGCCGTTGGCGCTCCGCTTGAGCGAAGGGTTAGGCAGCGCCGCGCGAATGCTGCGAGGGCTGATACGTGAGCAGGCAGCGGAGCGTACGGGATGTGCGTTGGAGCAACGCCGAGTGGTGAGACGCGAGCGATGCTTCGAGCGCCGGTAGCGGGAGCGGTATACGACGGACGCGGCCGAAGCGCACGGAGGCGAAGCCCTTGGGCGAGCCGTGTCGCGGGCAGCGGGTGCAGCCAGCGACTGCCTAACGTTTGAGCTAAGCGGCACGCACCGGCAGGCGGGCAGCGTGGCACCATGAAATGGGCCACGCTGACCGAATGCCGGTGCGTGTCCGCTTGAGCGAAGGGTTAGCCCGCACTGCTGGCCCAACCGCACTGCAGCGAGAAGGGCAACGATCCTGGCGAGGACGAAGTCCAGTGTGGGCGACGGCGCGAGCGGCCTGAGCATTGACCATTGAAGCATTCTGGAGGCGCGCCGGCTCTGCCGCAACCGCGCGCGTGACCTCGAGCGCCACGGGCCACAACCAACTGACTGCCCGGCGCAGCACGGCCGCGCGAAGCGCGAACCACAGACTGACTCTCGTTGCCTGGACCGCCGCGATGCTCGCCGCAGGCAACGTGGTCGACTTGTGTGCGAGATCCGAGGCGTGCTCCGGCAGCACGACATGTACCGGCTGCGCGAGGTTGGGCCGAAGCAGCAGCGCGTGGCACGGGGACCTGGTGCAACGCACGGCCGGGAGCGCAAGCGGAGCGGCGAGGCCCGGTGTTTGCATTTTGTGCGGGCTAACGTTCGAGTTAACCGGCCCGCGGAGGCAGGACGCCTTGGCCCGGACTGAGAAAATGTACTGCGTACCTCAGTCCGGGCCAAGGTGGCCTGCCGTAGCGGGTCCGGTTGAACGAGGGGTTAGGCCGCACCTCGTGGCGAGCCACGCGCTACGCCTTGTGCAGAAGTTGCCAGGCGACAGCGGCCACTACCAGCAGGACGAGCACCAGAAGCCCGGCGGTCAGCCTTCTGCGCGGCACCTCGCCGGGGGCAAGACCCGACACCCTCCGTGGCCCCGTGCGCGCGGGACCATACTGAGCGGCATCGACGATCGCCTTTGCTTCCTTCAATCCGATACCTCTTGCTTGCTGTAGCAATCGGATTGCCTCGATCGCTCTTCCACCCGCAAGCGCAGCTGTCACCTCCGCTGGCAACGAATTGACTGGAACTTCATCGCCTGCTGGCGACGGCACCATGCCCGACTCAACCGCGGCCTTCGCCTCCGCGAGGCCAAGACCAGTTCGCTCGCGGAGCAGACGAATTGCCTCGATCTTCTGCCCGTCAGCGAGGGCGAGTCGCACGTCCTCGGGTAATGAGCTTGGCATTTGAATTGCGCTGCGTGAAGGGCAGACCTGATTAGCGACGATGTTCAGCAAGCTCACGCTATGAGCTACTGACCGTAGAAGATGGGCGCATCCGAACAGGAG
>JACZKT010000132.1 GCA_014859905.1 Rubrivivax sp. | reverse complement strand
CCAGCCGCCACCGTCGTGCTCGACCACCGCGTAGCGCGCCTGCGGCGAGCCGTTCTCGACCACATGCTGAAACGGGTGCTCGTCGTCGTAGGCCGGTAGACCGACGCTGCCCGGGTTGGCGATGCGCGTGCCACCGACGACGCGGTCGCGCGGCAGGTGCGTGTGCCCGCACAGCAGCAGCGGCACGGCCACGCCGGCCAGGCGCTGCAAGACCTCGTCGTCGCCGGCCTCGCGCAGCCCGGCGGGCGTGACGGTCTGCAGCAGGTACTGCAGGTCGCTGCCAGGCGTGCCATGCACGCAGCGCAGTCCCGGCGCCGGCGACATCGCCGCCGGCAGTGATGCGATCCACGCACGGTGCTCGGGCCGCAGCCGCGCGGCAGTGTGGCGGTCGGTGGCACTCATGGCCTCGTATGGCTGCGTCAGCACCTGGCGCTCGTGGTTGCCGGCGATCGTGGGCCAGCCACGGGCCATCAGCCAGTCGGCGGTCTCCGCCGGCCACAAGGGGCCCGAGAGCAGGTCGCCCAGGTCCAGCCAGCCGTCGACGGGCCCGGCATCGGCCACCACGGCCTGCAGCGCCGGCAGGTTGCCGTGGATGTCGGAAACGACCCCCAGCCTCATCGGCAGATCAGATCGAGTCCAAACCCACCGCTACGCCGGCTGGCGCGCGATCTCGTCGCGCAGCGCTGGTGGCAGCCAGCGCGGCGACGCCGGGTCATGCAACGCGCGCCACGACAGCCGGGCGTCACCGCGCACCGTCGTCCACGTCAAGGCCAGGCGTTTCCACATGCGGGGCTCCTTTCGTCACGGCAAGCTAGGCAACCAAGGCCGGGGCGAGGCGTCGCGGCTGCAGGGGCCGCTGCGGCCGATGACTGCAAAGACGCCATCTTCTCACTGCCGGCGCGCCGTGATCGACACGCCGACGAACGCGACGGTCAGCGGGGCCCTCGCCGCGCCTCCATCTCGCGAATCAACGCGCGTGCGTCATCGCCTTCGGGAATGGCGCGCCCGCTGTCGCGCCATTGCACCGCGGCCTTGAAACCGTTCTCCTGCGCATAGCGGCGGAACCACAGGCCCTCGGGGTCGTGCCGCGTGATGCCGTCGAACAGCGTGGCCATCATCTGCGTCTGTTCCAGCCCCATGGTCAGCAGCACCTGGTTGACCACCATCTTGTGCATGGCCAGATGCGCGAGCGGCACCCCGGCGATGCGGCTGGCGAGCTTCATGACGGCGCCTTCCAGTGCCGCCAGCGGCACCGCTTCATTGGCCAGGCCCCAGGCGGCGGCGGTGCGGCCGTCGATGACGTCGCCCGTGAACATGAGCTGCTTGGCGCGCAAGGGGCCGAGACGGTAGGTCCACATGGCAGTGGTGGGGCAGCCCCAGACGCGGGTGGGCATGTAGCCGATGCGCGCGTCATCGGCCATCACCAGCAGGTCGCAGCACAGCGCGATGTCGCTGCCGCCGGCGACGGCGTGGCCGTGCACCTGCGCGATCGTCGGCTTGTGGCTGTGCCACAGGCTCATGAAGTCATCGGTGAAGCGCTTCATGGTCCGGTAGTCGAGCATCGGATCCCACGGCGAGGACTCCTGCTGGCACGGATGGTCGGCCAGCCCCTCGCCGAACGCCTGAAGGTCGTAGCCGGCGCAGAACGCGCGCCCGGCGCCCGCCAGCACGATGACGTGCACCGCGTCGTCGTCGTTCGCCAGTCCGACCGCGCGCCGGATCTCGCCGGGCATGCGCTCGTCGATGGCGTTGAGCCGCTCCGGACGGTTCAGCGTGATCCGCGCGACGCGCGGGTTCGTGCGGTCCTTCGCGTACTTCAGCGTCTTGAAGCGCGGCATCGTCGCCTCCGGGATCGATGCGCCAGTGTAGCCCCGTGGCCGGGCGCTCACTCGTACTTGCGCGCGTCCTCGATCACCTTGCCGTCGTTCGGCAGGCTGGCCGGCGCCACCAGTTCGATCTCGCCGCGCAGCTTGGTCACGTCGCGCACCGCCTCGGCCAGCCGCGCGGTCAGCGCCTGCGCGCCGCCGGCAGGCGCCAGCTTCGCCGGATCGACTTCGCACTTCAGCGTCATCCGGTCGTTGGCCATCTCGCCCTCGACCACCAGCCGCGCGCGGCCCGCCTCCGGCACGCGCCGCAGGATCTCGGCCACCTGCCCGGGGTGGACGAACATGCCGCGCACCTTCGTGGTCTGGTCCGCGCGACCGAGCCAGCCGCGGATGCGCACGTTGGTGCGCCCGCACGGCGAGATTCCGGGCAGCACCGCCGACAGGTCGCCGGTGCCGAAGCGGATCATCGGGTAG
>JACZKT010000131.1 GCA_014859905.1 Rubrivivax sp. | reverse complement strand
GCACCACGACCGCACTGTCCAGGGCGGCCAGCTGCAGCCCGGGCTGCCGCTGGCCGCCCTGGACAGTGCGGTCGTGGTGCTGGCAGGCGTTGCCGACGACGGACTCGAAGCGGAGCTGCTGCGTCTGGGCGTGGAGGACATCGTGCTGGCCGGCGACCCGGCAGCGGTCTTGCGCGCCCTCCGTCATGCCCTGGAACGCAAGGCCGTCGAGCGCTCGACGCGCATGGCCTATGCCACCGACCTGGCCACCGGCCTGCCGCATCAGGCGCAGTTGGTCGAGCACATGACGCAACTGTTGGCGCTGCGCGAGCGCGAACCGGCGCCGATGGTGCTGATCGTGCTGCGCGTGGAAGGTTATGCCGGTGCCGCGGCCCGCCTGGGCAGCGAAGCGGCCAACATCCTGCGCCGCAAGGTCGCGGTGCGGCTGCGCAGCGCGCTGCGCGCCAGCGACGTGGTGGCCGCCATCGGGCCCCATGCCTTCGGCGTGCTGCTGGGCCGCCTGGAAGCACCGAGCGACGGCGAGCGCGTGGCAGCCAAGCTGGTGCGCTCGCTGCAGCAACCCTTCATGGTGGCAGGCCAGGCCTGCGCCGTGGCTGCCGCCGTGGGCCTGGCGCTGTATCCCGAGCACGGCAAGGAGGCCGAAACGCTGCTGCAACACGCCGGCGCGCAGGCCGGTTCGGTGGCCACGCTGGGGCGCGACGGCTTTGCCGCCCGCACCGAGCGCGGCCCTGCCGCGGCGGCCAACGACGATGCATCCTGAGCACCCCGAACCATAGCCTTGCCTTTCGGAGTCCTGCCATGAACCCGTTCAAGCAACTGCTGCGCGCCCACGGCGCCAAGTCACCCATCGGCACCTGGGTGTTGTCGGCCAGCCCCATCGTCGCCGAGGCGGTGGGATCGGCCGGCTTCGACTGGGGCGTGCTCGACATGGAGCACGCGCCGGTGGACCTGATGCAGCTCGTGCAGCTGCTGCAGGCCGTGGGCAACACGAAGATGGTGCCGGTGGTGCGCCTGCCCTGGAACGATGCCGTCACCGTCAAGCGCGTGCTCGACGCCGGGGCCTTGACGCTGCTGTTCCCGATGGTGCAGAACGCCGACGAAGCGCGGCGCGCCGTGGCTGCCACGCGCTATCCGCCCGAGGGCGTGCGCGGCATGGCCGGCATGAGCCGGGCGTCACGCTTCGGCACCGTGCGCGACCACCTGCGCACCGCGAATCAGTCGATCGCTGTCGTCGTGCAGATCGAAACCCCGGCGGCCGTGGCGCGACTGGAGGAAATTGCCGCCGTGCCCGGCGTCGATGCACTCTTCGTGGGTCCGGCGGACCTGTCGGGCGCCATGGGCCATGCCGGGGAACTGATGCACCCCGACGTCATGAACCTGATGACCGACGCGGCGGAGCGCGCCGAGGCCGTGGGCGTCCCCATCGGCACCGTCGGCGGCACGCCCGAGGAAGTCACGCGCTACCGCGCCGCGGGCTACGACTTCGTGGCCGTGTCGTCCGACCTCGGCCTGCTGATGCGCGGCGCGCAGGCAGCAGTGCAGGCACTGCGCAATGTCGGTGGCGCGGCCCATGTGCACACCCTCGTCGAGGGCACGCGCACCGAAGGTGGGTCCTGAAGGACGCGAGCGCGCTCAGCGCTGGATGTCGCCCAGGCAGAGGTACTTGATCTCGACGTAGTCGTCCATGCCCTGGTGCGCGCCCTCGCGGCCCAGCCCCGACTGCTTGACGCCGCCGAAGGGCACCTCGGCGGTGGAGATGAGGCCGGTGTTGATGCCCACCATGCCGTACTCCAGCGCTTCGCCGACGCGGAAGACGCGGCCGATGTCGCGGCTGTAGAAGTAGCTGGCGAGGCCGAATTCGGTGTCGTTGGCCAGCGCGACGGCCTCGGCCTCGGTCTCGAAGCGGAACACCGGCGCCACCGGGCCGAAGGTCTCCTCGCGTGCGCAAAGCATGTTCGAGGTGACGCCCGCCAGCACCGTCGGCGTGTAGAAGCGATCGCCGATGCGGCTGCCGCCGATGACCACACGGGCACCCTTGGCCACGGCGTCGGCGACATGGCTCTCGACCTTGGCGATGGCTGCGTCGTCGATCAGCGGGCCCTGGGTGACGCCGGCCTCGAAGCCGCTGCCGACCTGGATGCCGCCGGCCCTGGCGGCCAGCTTCTGCACGAAGGCGTCGTAGACGCCGGCCTGCACGTAGAAGCGGTTGGCGCAGACGCAGGTCTGGCCGGCGTTGCGGTACTTGCTGACCATCGCACCTTCGACCGCGGCGTCGATGTCGGCGTCGTCGAAGACGATGAAGGGCGCGTTGCCGCCGAGTTCCAGGCCGAGCTTCTTCACCGTCGGCGCGCATTGCCGCGCCAGGATGCGGCCGACCTCGGTGGAGCCGGTGAACGACAGGTGGCGCACGACGTCGCTGCTGCACAGCACCTTGCCGATCTCGATGCTGTTGTCGCTGTCGGCGCACAGCACGTTCAGCACCCCGGCCGGCATGCCGGCGCGCTGCGCCAGTTCGGCGGCAGCCAGCGCCGATAACGGTGTCTGCTCGGCCGGCTTGATGATCACCGGGCAGCCGGCAGCCAGCGCCGGCGCCACCTTGCGCGTGATCATCGCGATCGGGAAGTTCCACGGCGTGATCGCCGCGCAGACGCCGACCGGCTGCTTGATGACGAGGTAGCGCTTGTTGTTGTCGGTGGTCGGGATGGTCTCGCCGTAGACGCGCTTGGCCTCTTCGGCAAACCACTCGACGAAGCTGGCGCCGTAGACGACCTCGCCGCGTGCCTCGGCCAGCGGCTTGCCCTGCTCGGCGGTCATGATGCGTGCCAGGTCGTCGGCGTGCTCGTGCAGCAGCGCGAACCACTTCATCAGGATCGCTGACCTTTCCTTGGCTGTCTTGCCGCGCCACGCCGGCCAGGCCTTGTTGGCGGCAGCGATCGCCGCCGCTGCGTCGACCGGGCCCAGATTGGCGACCTGGGCCAGTTCGCGCCCGGTCGCCGGGTCGATGACGGCAAAGCGTGCGCTCCCCGGCACCCAGGCGCCGTTGAGCAGGCCGTCGGTCTTGAGCAGGCTGGGGTCGGCGAGGGTCGAAAGAGGGGTGGATGTCGTGTCCATGGGGGGCTCCGCAGCAGGTCGATGCGCGCATCATAGGCCGCGCAACGGACCCCTACCTATAATCAAAGGTTCTTAAAAATCAAGCACTTGGCATCAGCCGATGCCCGCTTGCACGCAGCGAAAGCCACGGCATGAAAGCCTCCGAGATCCGCTCCACCTTCCTGAAGTTCTTCGAGTCCAAGGGCCATACCATCGTGGCCAGCAGCCCCGTGGTGCCCGGCGACGACCCGACGCTGCTGTTCACCAACGCCGGCATGAACCAGTTCAAGGACGTGTTCCTGGGTCACGACAAGCGGCCCTACACGCGCGCGGCAACGAGCCAGAAGTGCATCCGCGCCGGCGGCAAGCACAACGACCTGGAGAACGTGGGCTACACGGCGCGCCACCACACCTTCTTCGAGATGCTGGGCAACTTCAGCTTCGGCGACTACTTCAAGCACGACGCACTGCTGTACGCGTGGGAGCTGCTCACGGTGCACTTCAAGCTGGCGCCCGACAAGCTGTGGGCCACCGTGTACGCCGACGACGACGAGGCCTACGACATCTGGCTCAAGGTCATCGGGCTGCCGCCGGAGCGCATCGTGCGCATCGGCGACAACAAGGGCGCGCGTTACGCGTCCGACAACTTCTGGATGATGGGCGACACGGGACCCTGCGGCCCGTGCAGCGAGATCTTCTACGACCACGGGCCGGAAGTGGCCGGCGGCCCGCCCGGGTCGCCCGAACAGGACGGCGACCGCTACATCGAGATCTGGAACAACGTCTTCATGCAGTTCAACCGCACCGAAGACGGCGTCATGCACGCTCTGCCCAGGCCCAGCGTCGACACCGGCATGGGCCTGGAGCGGCTGGCCGCGGTGCTGCAGCATGTGCACAGCAACTATCAGATCGACATCTTCGCGCGGCTGCTGGCGGCGGCCAGGAGTGCGGTCGATGTCGCCGCCGGCGTGGCGCCGGGCGGCGCCGGTTGCGACCCGGAGTCGCCGTCGCTGAAGGTCATCGCCGACCACATCCGCGCCTGCAGCTTCACCATCGCCGACGGCGTGATCCCCGGCAACGAAGGCCGCGGCTACGTGCTGCGGCGCATCGCACGGCGTGCCATCCGCCACGGCTACAAGCTCGGCGCGCGCAGGCCCTTCTTCCACACCCTGGTGCTGCCGCTGGCGGTGGAGATGGGCGAGGCCTACCCCGAACTCAAGCGCGAAGCGTTGCGCGTGACCGAGGTGCTGAAGCAGGAAGAGGAGCGCTTCTTCCAGACCATCGCCAACGGCATGGAGATCCTCGAGGCCGCGCTGTCTTCACTCCCTCTCCCGCACGCGGGAGAGGGAGCCGGGGTGCTCGCGGGCGACCTCGCCTTCAAGCTGCACGACACCTTCGGCTTCCCGCTCGACCTCACCGCCGACGTCTGCCGCGAGCGCGCCGTGGCGGTCGACGAGGCCGGCTTCAACACCGCCATGGCACGCCAGCGCGAGCAGGCACGCGCCGCCGCCAAGTTCAAGATGGCCGCCGGCCTCGAGTACGACGGCGCAGCCACCACCTTCCACGGCTACGAGCACCTGGTGTGCGAGCACAGCAAGGTGAGCGCGATCTACATCGACGGCACGCCGGTGGCGCGCGCGCGCGCCGGCGACGATGTCGTGATCGTGCTCGACCACACGCCGTTTTATGCCGAGAGCGGCGGCCAGGTCGGCGACAGCGGCGAGTTGCGCAACCCGCGCGCCCGCGTGCTGGTCGACGATACCGTGAAGGTGCAGGCCAAGGTGCACGGCCACCAGGGGCGCATCGTCGAAGGCGAGGTCGAGGTCGGCGACATGTTCGTCGCCCGCGTCGACGCCGAACGGCGCGCCAGGACGGTGCGCAACCACAGTGTCACGCACCTCATGCACAAGGCGCTGCGCGAGGTGCTGGGCGCGCATGTGCAACAGAAGGGCTCGCTGGTGAATGCCGAACGCACGCGCTTCGACTTCGCCCACCATGCGCCGCTGAGCGACGCCGAGATCACGCGCGTGGAGGCGCTGGTCAACGCCGAGATCCTGGCCAACGCCGCCACGCAGGCGCGCGTGATGGGGCTGGAAGACGCGCAGCGGGCCGGCGCGATGATGCTGTTCGGCGAGAAGTACGGCGACGAGGTGCGCGTGCTCGACATCGGCAGCAGCCGCGAGCTCTGCGGCGGCACGCACGTGCAGCGCACCGGCGACATCGGCGTCTTCAAGATCGTTTCCGAAGGCGGCGTGGCGGCGGGCATCCGCCGCGTCGAGGCGGTGACGGGAGACAACGCGCTGGCCTATCTGCAGCAACTGCAAGCCACGCTGGGCGACGTGGCCGGCACCCTCAAGGCCACGCCCGCCGAGGTGCCGGCACGCGTGGCCGCCGTGCTCGACCACGTGCGGGCGCTGGAAAAGGAGATCACCGCGCTCAAGGGCCGGCTCGCCAGCGCCCAGGGCGACGAGTTGCTGGCGCAGGCGGTGAGCGTGCAGGGCGCCGGCGGCGCCATCCGCGTGCTCGCCGCCACCTTGCAGGGTGCCGACGCCAAGGCCCTGCGCGAGACCATGGACAAACTCAAGGACAAGCTCAAGACCGCGGCCATCGTGCTGGCGGCGGTGGACGGCGGCCGCGTGCAGTTGGCCGCCGGCGTCACCGCCGACGTGCTGGCCAACCCTGCCGCGCGCATCAAGGCCGGCGAACTGGTCAACTTCGTTGCCCTGCAGGTGGGGGGCAAGGGCGGCGGC
>JACZKT010000130.1 GCA_014859905.1 Rubrivivax sp. | reverse complement strand
GGCGTGGCCGGCGCGGCAGCGGCCGCCGAACGCTCGACGTGCCACTCCACCAGGCGGCGCATGTTGCCCAGCGACACCCAGTGCAGGTGCACCAGGCCGAGCAGGCCGCTGCGGTGCAGCTCGCCGATCACGGCATCGGGCAGCTCCGTCATCTTCTTGTCGTCCACGGTCAGAAAGCCGTCCACCGAATGCTTGCTGCCGTCGGGTAGCGTGGCGTCGAAGCGCATCTCGCGCAGCACGTCGAGTTCGAGCAGCCGCTGGCCGACCAGTCGCGTGCGCTGGATCTCCGTCTCCAGCGCCTCCAGTTGCGTCTGCATGGTCTTCAGCAGTTCGGCGGGCTGGCCGTCGGCTTCGAACACCGGCTTGCCGACTTCGTTGTCGACGCCTGCGTAGGCCAGGTCGACGCAGATCGCGAAGCGCTGCTCGTCGAGGCGACCGATGCAGAACGGGTACAGGCGCAGCACCGCCGGCATGTAGTGGGCACGCCAGCGACCTTCCTGGACGTAGAGGTTCTCGCCTTGCGTCAGGCCGAACACGGCCACCGGTGCAATCTGGTCGCGCCCGTCGGGCTCCTTGCCCGCGCGCACGAAGACGATCGGGATTTCGCGACAGACATCGCCGAACTCGGCCGCGGCCACGAACAGCGCATTGAGCCCGTTGGCCAGCGACCAGTCGGTGACGGGCAAGCGCAGCTTGAGCTGGCGGTGCTGCGCGCTGTCCAGCGCGCTGGGCTGGCGGTGCAGGTTCTGATTGATCAAGGGTTCTCTCCAGGATTTTCGGTGGGTGTGGCCAGTACCTTGTCGACACGCTTGCCGTCGAGGTCGACGACTTCGAAGCGCCAGCCCTCCCACTCCACGGTATCGGCCGTGTGCGGCAGGCGCCCGAGCAAAAGCATGATCATGCCAGCCAGCGTGTTGTAGCGGCCGCGGTCTTCCTCGGGCAAGTCCTTCAGCTCGAGCCTGTCCTTGAGCTCGGGCACCGGGATCAGGCCGTCCAGCAACCAGCCGCCGTCGGGGCGCTGCACGGCCCAGGCATCCTCGTCGCTCAGCGCCGTGAACTCACCGGTGATCGCTTCCAGCAGGTCACGCTCGGTGATCACGCCCTGAACGGCGCCGTACTCGTCGACGACGAAGACCAGGGCCGTGTCGATGCGGCGGAACTGCTCGAGCAGCTCCATGCCGGTGAGCGTTTCGGGTACGAACACCGGCGGCTGCAGGTGTTCGCCGATCTGCGGCCGCTCGCCGCGCGCCAGCGGCTGCAGCAGGCTGGCGACGACGAGCACGCCCTGCACGTCGTCCAGCGAACCACGGCACACCGGAAACCGCGAGTGGCTGCTGGCGGCCATGCGCTCGAGCTGCGTGTCCAGGGGATCGGCCAGGTCCAGCCAATCGATTTCGGCGCGCGGGATCATCATCGAACCGATCTGGCGGTCGTCGAGGCGGAAGACGTTGCGCACCATCTGGTGCTCCTGCTCCTCGATCACGCCGGATTCCAGCCCCTCGTCGAGCTGGGCCGCGATCTCTTCCTCGGTGACGCTGGCGCCCGGTGTCTTGCCGCCCAGCCCGAGCAGGCGCAGCACGGCGACCGTCGACGCCGACAACAGCACCACGAAGGGCTTGGTTGCCGTGGACAGCCACATCATCGGCCGCGCCGCCAGCCGTGCCACGGGCTCGGGATACATCTGGCCGATGCGCTTGGGGACCAGTTCGCCGAAGATGATCGTGAAGTAGGTGATCAGCACGATGACGCCGGCGGTGGCCGTGATGTTCGCCGCCCGCTCGCCGATGCCGAAGCGTTCGACCATCCAGCCCGCCAGCGGCTGCGCGAACGCTGCCTCGCCGACGATGCCGTTGAGCAGCCCGATCGACGTGATGCCGATCTGCACCGTCGACAGCCAGCGTGTCGGATCGTCGTGCAGCGCCATCGCCGCGTCGGCGCCGCCCTCACCCGCCTCGACCATGACCTGCAGCCGGGCCTTGCGTGCGGCCGTCAGGCCCATCTCGGCCATTGCGAACGCACCGTTGAGCAGGATCAGGAAGACCAGTAACGCAGTGTCCATCGGAAACCCGGCAGGCCTGTGCCGGGCGCAAGTCGCGGTGGGCGGAGATTAGCAGAGCCCTCGCCGACGGCCGCTGCGGCGATGCCGCGCGCCGGCACAATGAGCCGATGCACTATCTGGTGGGCGATGTACAAGGCTGCGCCGAGGCCTTCGAGCGTTTGTTGTCCGAGATCGATTTCTCGCCTTCGCGGGACCGGCTCGTCGTGCTCGGTGATCTGGTCAACCGGGGCCCGGCCTCGCTGGCCGTCTTGCGCCGCCTGGCCGGCTTCGGCGACGCCGCGACCTGCCTGCTGGGCAACCACGACCTGCACCTGCTGGCGGTGGCCCACGGTGTGCGGCCGCTGCACCGCAGCGACACCTTCGGCGACGTGCTCGACGCGCCCGACCGCGACGCCTGGGTCGACTGGCTGCGCCGGCAGCACCTGGCGCACCTGGAAGATGGCTGGCTGTGCGTGCATGCCGGCGTGGTGCCGCAATGGGACACGGCGCAGACGCTGGCGCTGGCCGCCGAGGTCCAGGCGCTGCTGTGCGGGCCCGAGCTCGGCGCCTTCCTGGCCGTGATGTACGGCAACGAGCCCAGCCACTGGAGCGACACGCTGGTCGGCGCCGATCGCTGGCGCTTTGTCATCAACACGCTCACCCGCATCCGCTTCTGCACCGCCGACGGCAGGCTCGACTTCAAGACCAAGGAAGGCGCCGCTGCCGCCCCACCCGGCCATCGGCCGTGGTTCGACCTTCCGGGGCGCCGCACCGCTGGGCAGCCGATGGCCTTTGGACACTGGAGCACGCTCGGCCTGATCGAACGCGACGACCTGCTGGCCATCGACACCGGCTGTGTCTGGGGCGGCGCGCTGACCGCCGTGCGCGTGGACGGCGGGCGGCGTCAGGTGGTGCAGGTGGCGTGTCCACAGGCGCAGCGGCCCGGGGCCTAGAATTCGCGCCGCGGGAAGCGTGGCCGAGCGGTTTAAGGCACCGGTCTTGAAAACCGGCGAGGGCTTATCCCCTCCGTGAGTTCGAATCTCACCGCTTCCGCCATATCGTTGCCAAATACTGGCATTCTTGGCCAGTCTTCTCTGCCCCTGGCCAGGCCTGGCTGGGCCGGTGCCTGCGCCGGCGGGTCTACCCGCCAGGGTGCGGCCTGTTCTACGTCTGGTGCGCGCATGAACTGCCAGCCGTGGCAAATGACGCGCGGTACTGTGTCACCGTCATGTCGATGTCGAATGGCTTCACGCTCGAACGCATGCCTCGCCCCCGTTGCGATCAGGGTGTGACTTGGATCCCATAGGCGCTGGGCAAGCTCCACCGCAAACCCCGAAATGTTCTGAAGCTGGCTCTAGTCGCTCACTACGGCCTTACGTGCGGTGCGACGCAAGGGCGCCTTCTTAGCCCTTTCAGCCGCTTCAGACTTTGCAGACTTCGCAGCCTTCGATCCGACTGCCGACTTCGCCACACCAACGCTAGCCAGAGCCTTTGCGTCGTACACGAGGGGTCCCGCCTCCTTGACAGGGACGAGGGTAACTGCGCTCATCCCGACAATTCCTGACGGGAGAACTTCTGCAAGGGTTGGTCCCGCATTCGCGCCAGCAAAACGCAAGCGAACTCCGACGTGCCAGAGTCCATCGGTAATACCCTTGGCTGCGAAGAGTAGCGGTACGAGTTCGTTCCAGCCGAACTCATATTTATGAGAGTCGTTCGTGGTGGACATTGATCGTTCCTTCAACTGGTCAATATTGGACGACGACCGGCAGCTTTCGATGCCCGACGCGTGTTGGCTACGAACACAAGATTCGCGGCGTCACTTGTGCCTTTCTCCGTGATGCCTTGAAGGTGCGCAATGATCGGTGCGATACCTCCGGACAGTGAAAACCCCGCCCTGACCCACTTGGTAGTCAAGGACAACGGCGCGTCGGTCGCTTGGTCTGCCAGCACAGTCGCGGTCTGCGCCACTTCCACGCGCGGTGGGTCGGTTGGGCCAATGAAGATGGCTGGCGAAACGCCAAAGCGAGCGCCGAGGGCACGCGCTTGCCGTGCATTGATCTCACGTCGCCCAGAGAGAATTGAACTGACAACTGACTGACCACCGACCTCCCCTGCCAAGTCAGTCTGCTTCAATCCATTCGAGTCCATCAACAACCGGAGAACAGTTGCAGGTGGCGCATTCGGCTCGTGAAGCCGCTTGGTTTCAAAAGTCTCGATCAGTTCACTTAGAAGATCGATGAGCGAGTGAAGTGGCGACGCTTCGTCGTCTTCGACCGCCTCGAGCAGAGCGTCAAGCACCGCTGCCGTGCGCGCAAGATCTTCATTGCTCCGAATCACCCGCACTTGGCCGATGCTCGCAACCAGCTTCTCCCACGCGTCAGCAACAGCGAGAATGTCGAACGTTTTTTTCACTTGCCTCTGCCTTTCTTAGTCATCACGACAGTCCAAGCATCGTACTCAGGATGCGTGAGTACCTCTTTGATGTAGACCACTCCGGTCCGAGTCGTGCCCTGATAGTTCACGCTTGCGGCGATGCGATTGCGGCTCACGTCGAAGATCCACAGCGAGTGAGCCCAATCGGCATTCCGAAACGTCTGCTTCACGTCGTTTGGGCTCGTCCAGACCGCCGCCTTCACTGCGACCTCCCACGCACGCATCGGACCCTCCGCAGACCGGTGGAGTGTCCAAAAGTCCACCAGCCTGGTTCTGGTTATGATGCGCATCGCGATGAAATATAGCAGTTTGCTATTGACCACATCATCGCAAATCACTATGAAGAGAAGCCTTGAGTCGTGACAGGTGCAACAGCTGCTCCGGCCCCTCGAAGCGGCGGCGCTCGACTGCCTGCGCCGCGGCATGAGCCTTGCCGACACCTGCAGGCATCTGTCTGCCCACTTCGAGCGCCCGGACACGGCGGCAGAGATCGGGGCATTGCTCAGACGCTGGATCGACGAAGAGCTGCTTAGCGCCTTGGAGGTGTCTCTTCCTGCGTGTGCGCGTGCATGAATCGCGTCGCGGCGTCGATCAGCGCCAGCGGCTGGTCGCGCTGCGGCGAATGGCCGCAGGCCGGCAGCTCCAGCAGCTGCGTCTGCGGCACACGGCGGGCGATGCCGCGGATCTGCTCCAGCGTGCCGTACTCGTCGTCCAGTCCCTGCACCGCCAGCAGCGGGCAGCTGATGGCCGCGATCTCGGCTTCGATCGACCACTGTCGGAACGGCGGCTGCAGCCAGATGCGGTTCCAGCCCCAGAAGGCCGAGTCCGGGTCGTCGTGGTATTTCGCCAGCCGCTGGCGCAGGTCGGTCTCCAGGTAGGCGCGTCTGGCCTTCTCGATGCTGTCCACCGACAGGTCCTCGACCCGGATGTGCGGCGCCACGACGATGGCGCCGCGCAGCGCATGGGCAAAGCGTGCCGCGTACAGCAGCGCGATCGAGCCGCCGTCGCTGTGGCCGAACAGCCAGGGCGGGTCGACCTCGACGTCGACGTCCAGCGCCGCCAGCAGCGCCGGCAGCACCTCGTGCGCCTGGCGTTGCATGAAGTCCGGCTCCCAGGCCTCGTCGGCGGCGCGCGGCGTCGAGCGGCCGTAGCCGGGCCGCGAATAGACCAGGCCGCGGGCGCCGGCCGCGTCGCACAGGCGCGCCGGGAAGTCGCGCCACATCGCCAGCGACCCCAGCCCTTCGTGCAGGAACACGATCAGCGGCGCCTGCCGCCGCTGCAGCCCGAGCCATTCGTGCTCGATGCGCACCGGCCGGCCGGCCCATTCGATGCCGACGAACATCTCAGGCGGTGACCCACCGTGTGCGGCCGGCGGCGCCGCGCGGAGTCGCCGGCACGGGCAAGCTGGGGCGCCATCCGGCGCCCGGCCAGCACCTCACTGCCCCGCCTCGCGTTCGCGCAGCTTGAAGCGCTGGATCTTGCCGGTGGCGGTCTTCGGCAGGTCGTCGACGAATTCGATCTGGCGCGGGTACTTGTAGGGTGCCAGCTTGTCCTTCACGAAGGCCTTGAGCTCGGCGTCGCTGGCCTGGCTGCCGGCCTTCAGCACGACATAGGCCTTGGTCTTGGTCAGGCCGTCGGCGTCGGCGACGCCGATCACCGCGGCTTCCAGCACCGCCGGGTGCTGCACCAGCGTGGCTTCCACCTCGAAGGGGCTGACGTAGACGCCGCTGACCTTGAGCATGTCGTCGCTGCGGCCGCAGTAGGTGTAGGTGCCGTCGGCGTTCTTTACGTACTTGTCGCCGCTCTTGGTCCAGCCGCCCTGGAAGGTTTCGCGCGTCTTGACGCGGTTGCCCCAGTACATGGTGGCCGCCGACGGGCCCTGGATGAAAAGGTCGCCCGGCTCGCCGTCGGCCACCGGCTGGCCCTGGTCACCGCGCAATTCGACCTCGTAGCCCGGCACCGGCCAGCCGGTGGTGCCGTAGCGCACCTTGTCCGGCCGGTTGGACATGAAGATGTGCAGCATCTCGGTGGAACCGATGCCGTCGACGATGTCGACGCCGAAGTGGCGCTTGAAGCGCTCGCCGATCTCTGCCGGCAGCGCCTCGCCCGCCGACGACACCAGGCGCAGCGCCACCGCTTCGCGGCCGGGCAGCGCGGGTGAGGCCAGCATGCCGGCGAATCCGGTGGGGGCGCCGTAGAACACGGTCGGCCGCACGCCCGAAGGGCGACCTTCGCCGCCCGCACCGCCGACGCCGCCGGTCAGGCGCTTGAAGGTCGCGTCCGGCGTCGGCCGTTCGGCCATCAGCAAGACGGTGGCACCCACGCTCAGCGGGAAGGTCAGCGCGTTGCCCAGGCCGTAGGCGAAGAAGAGCTTGGCCGCCGAAAAGCAGACGTCGCTCTGGCGCAGCCCGAGGATGCCCTTGCCGTAGAGCTCGGCCGTCCAGTACGCGTTGGCGTGGGTGTGCACGGTGCCCTTGGGCCGCCCGGTGGAGCCAGACGAGTAGAGCCAGAAGGCCGCGTCGTCGGCGTGGGTGGTGGCGGCCTGGGCCATGGGTGGCTGGGCCTGCACGAAGGCGTCGAAGGCGATCTCGCCGACATCCAGCGGCGCGACCGGCCGCGAGACGATCACTTTGTGCACCTCGTGGTCGCTCTTGGTCAGCGCCAGTTTCAGCGCCGGCAGCACGGCGCCTGACACCAGCACCGCCTGCGCGCGTGAATGCTCCAGCATGTAGGCGTAGTCGTCGGCCGTCAGCAGCGTGTTCACGGCCACCGGCACCACACCGGCATAGAGGGCGCCGAGGAAGGCCACCGGCCAGTCGCTGACGTCCTGCATCAGCAGCAGCACACGCTCCTCGCGCTTGACGCCCAGCGCGCGCAGTCCGGTCGCCAGGCGCCGCGCGCGGTCGGCGAGCTGGCCGTAGCTCAGCGTGCCGGCGTCGTCGATGAAAGCCGGCCGCTCGGCACGGCCGGCATTGAGAGCCAGCAGGTGCTGCGCGAAGTTGAAGGCCTCCGGGGGCGGCGGGACGTCTGGTGCGACCTGTGCGGTCATGGGGCTCATCGTTGTCTCCTGCTGCAGTGCACTTGTCGGATCGTCACTAATGCATTATTGTGCGTATCTGCACTTTAGAACCCGCATCCGCCCATGTCAAGCACGACGCTGCCTTCCGCTCAGACCCAGCCTGACATGCGCGAGGCAGCGCCCCTGCCGCGCGCGCTGGCCACGGCGACGCCGGACACCGTGCCAGCGACCGGGCCGCACAAGCACCCCTTCCTGGTGGCCCTGGGCGAACGCGTGCGGGCGCTGCGCTCGCGTCGCGGCATGACGCGCAAGGCGCTGTCGGTGGCCACCGACGTGTCCGAACGCCACCTGGCCAACCTGGAGTACGGCGTCGGCAACGCGTCCATCCTGATCCTGCTGCAGGTCTCGCAAGCCCTGCAATGTTCGCTGGCCGAACTGCTGGGCGACGTGACGACACGTTCGCCGGAGTGGCTGCTGATCCGTGAACTGCTCGAGCAGCGCGACGAGGCGACGCTGCGCCGGGTGCGCGTGG
>JACZKT010000129.1 GCA_014859905.1 Rubrivivax sp. | reverse complement strand
CGCGCTGCGCGCGGCCGGCCTGGTGGACGCCACCGTGGCCGACACGCTGCTGCAGCGCTGCTTCGACACCCTGTCGGCCACCACACTGCAGGCAGTGACGACGGGGCCCGACGGCGGCGATGCGCTCGCGTTCGGTGACCGGGTGCCAGTTGGCCACCGGCCCCGCCGCGTGGGATGCGCTGCTGCGCGCCGCCGGCGAGACGACCTGGATCGCCGGCCCGCTAGCCAAGGGCCCGTCGCTGTGCCACGGCACCGCGGGCAATGCGATGGCCTGCCTCAAGCTGTGGCAGCGCTTCGCCGAGCCGCTGTGGCTGGAGCGCGCACGCCGGCTGGCGATGCATGCGGCCGCACAGGTCGAACAGGCGCGCGCGCGCCACGGCCAGGGCCGCCACAGCCTGTGGACCGGCGACCTGGGTGTGGCCTGCGTGCTGTGGAACTGCGTGCGCGGCGAGGCCTGGTTCCCGATGCTCGACCGCCGCTGAGCTCAGCGCTCCACCGGCGGCGGCCGCTGCAGCGGGTGCGACGGCACAAGCGCGGTGGTCACGCTGCCCTGCGAGGCCAGTGCGTCGACCAAGCGCTCCAGTTCGGCCGGCACGGCGAACACCCAGCGCACGACGAAGCAGTCCTTGCCCGTCACGCGCACCGCGTCCAGCACCTTGGGGATGGTGTCGAACAGATCGACATAACGTCGGATGTGTTCTTGCGTGGTGCGCGCCCGCATACCGTCCGCATCGGCAGGCCGATGGCCGCCAGGTAGCTGCTGCACCAGGCGATACAACGTGGTCTGGGCAGTGGCATTTCGAGTGGTGTGGGGCGCCATCGGGCGACCTCTGCCTTGCGCAGGGCTGCCGGCCGATGGCTTGCACGCGAGGCTCCCTAAGTGGTAAGCCCACACGGTCTCAAGCCGCGTTCCGCGCCTCAATCGGCTTGAGTGCTGCCCGCCGATGTGTACCCTCCGCTGCGGCAGGGCTTCTGCTGCGGGCCTCCTACGGGTGACTGCGAGGGTGTCCGACCGGCAGCTTCAGGGTGGCGAGATTATTGATTCGGCACTAAACATTTGAACTTATTGGGTGTCGTAGAGTCAGATCGAGCATGGAAAAGATTGACTCTCGAACGCTGCCGGTAGATGCGCTCAATGAGCGGCGCCGGCGTGCAGTGAAGATGCGGCTGGACGGCG
>JACZKT010000128.1 GCA_014859905.1 Rubrivivax sp. | reverse complement strand
AGCGCTGCGCGGCGCTGGCCGCCGGCCGCCACTGCGCCACCAGCCGCCCTTCGTGCCAGACCGCAAAGCCGACCTCGGGACGTGCCAGCGCGTGCCGGCGCACCGCCTCCAGGCCATGCGCCAGTTCGGTGGCGTCGGTCTTGAGGAACTTGCGCCGCGCCGGGGTGCTGAAGAAGAGCTCCTGCACCTCCACGGTGGTGCCCACGGCACGGGCCGCAGGGGCCAACTCGCCGCTGCGCGCGTGCAGCCGCCAGGCATGGGCGGCGTCGCGCGTGCGACTGGTCAGCGTGACCTCGGCCACCGACGCGATGGCGGCCAGCGCCTCGCCGCGAAAGCCCATCGTGGCCACCGACTCCAGCTCGGCCAGCGACGCGATCTTGCTCGTGGCGTGCCGCTTCAGCGCCAGCGGCAGGTCTTCGACCGCGATGCCGGCGCCGTCGTCTTCGACCGTGATCGAACGCACGCCCCCGGCCGCCAGCCGCACCGTGACCTGCGCCGCTCCGGCGTCGAGCGCGTTGTCGACCAGTTCGCGCACCACCGAGGCCGGGCGCTCGACGACTTCGCCGGCGGCGATCTGGCTCACCAGTTCGTCGGGCAATTCGCGGATGCGGCGCCCCGGGCCGGCGCGGAGGGACTGTGGCGCCGAGGGCACTGGGGTCATTCTGGGATTGTAGGAGCGAGCCTGTCAGCCCGACGGCGGCCAACAAGGCGGCAGGGTGCATCCCCAACCCTCGTCCGCCGCGGGCCTGAGCGTCGCCCGCTTCAATTCGCTGCCCGGATCACGCCTCTTGGTCACGCCGCCGGACCAGGTCGCGCAGGTACTCGCCTGCATCCGCGTATTCCCCCCGCTGCACCCGCTCGTCCACGAAGCGGCGCAAGGGCTCGGGCAACTCAAGCTGAAGTGCTGGGTTGGCCATGTTGGGGAACTCTCTCGGAGAAGCGGTGACTGCAGTTCAAGGGGTGCTGGCCCTACATGCTGCGCCGGTACTGCCCGCCGACCTCGAACAGCGCATTCGTGATCTGCCCCAGGCTGCACACGCGCACCGCGTCCATCAGCACCTCGAAGACATTGCGGTTGTCGATGACGGCCTGTTGCAACCGCTCGAGCATGGCTGGCGCGGCGGCGGCATGGCGGGCGTGAAAGTCGTACAGGCGCTGCAGCTGGGACTTCTTTTCCTCTTCGGTCGATCGCGCCAGCTCGATGGTCTGCGCCGGCGCATCGTGCGGGCTGCGGAAGGTGTTGACACCGACGATCGGGTACTCGCCGGTGTGCTTGAGCATCTCGTAGTGCATGCTCTCTTCCTGGATCTTGCCGCGCTGATAGCCGGTTTCCATGGCACCGAGCACGCCGCCGCGTTCGGCGATCTTCTCGAACTCGCTCAGCACCGCCTCTTCCACCAACTCGGTGAGCTCGTCGATGACGAAGGCGCCCTGGTTGGGGTTCTCGTTCCTGGCCAGGCCCCACTCACGGTTGATGATGAGCTGGATCGCCATCGCACGGCGAACGCTCTCTTCGGTGGGCGTGGTGATGGCCTCGTCGTAGGCGTTGGTGTGCAGGCTGTTGCAGTTGTCGTAGACGGCGATCAGCGCCTGCAGCGTGGTGCGGATGTCGTTGAACTGGATCTCCTGCGCGTGCAGGCTGCGGCCGCTGGTCTGCACGTGATACTTCAGCTTCTGGCTGCGCTCGCTGGCGCCGTAGCGGTCGCGCATGGCCACCGCCCAGATGCGCCGTGCGACACGGCCGAGCACGGTGTACTCGGGGTCCATGCCGTTGCTGAAGAAGAAGCTCAGGTTCGGCGCGAAATCGTCGATGTGCATGCCGCGCGCGAGATAGGCCTCGACGAAGGTGAAGCCGTTGCTCAAGGTGAAGGCCAACTGGCTGATCGGGTTGGCACCCGCCTCGGCGATGTGGTAGCCGCTGATGCTGACGCTGTAGAAGTTGCGCACGTCGTGGTGCACGAACCACTCGGCGATGTCGCCCATCACCTTGAGGCTGAACTCGGTGCTGAAGATGCAGGTGTTCTGACCCTGGTCCTCCTTCAGGATGTCGGCCTGCACGGTGCCGCGCACGTTGGCCAGCGTCCAGGCGCGGATCTTCTGCGCTTCGTCGTCGGTCGGTTCGCGTCCGTTGTCTGCCCTGAACTTGTCCAGGTTCTGGTCGATGGCGGTGTTCATGAACATGGCCAGGATCGTCGGCGCCGGGCCGTTGATCGTCATGCTCACGCTGGTTGCCGGGTGCGTGAGGTCGAAGCCGCCGTAGAGCACCTTCAGGTCGTCGAGCGTGGCGATGCTGACGCCGGAATTGCCGACCTTGCCGTAGATGTCGGGCCGCAGGTCGGGGTCGTTGCCGTACAGCGTGACGCTGTCGAAGGCGGTGGAGAGCCGCTTGGCCGGCATGCCGGCGGACAGCAGCTTGAAGCGCCGGTTGGTGCGGAAGGCGTCGCCCTCGCCGGCGAACATGCGGGTGGGGTCCTCGTTCTCGCGCTTGAAGGCGAAGGTGCCGGCGGTGTAGGGGAAGCTGCCGGGCACGTTGTCCAGCAGCAGCCACTTCAGCAACTCGCCGTGGCATTCGTATTGCGGCAGCGCCACCTTGCGGATCTTGCTGCCCGACAGCGTGGTGTGGGTCAGCGCGGTGCGGATCTCCCGATCGCGGATCTTGACCACGTATTCATCGCCGGCGTAGGCCTTCTTCATGTCGGGCCACATCGCCAGCAGCTTCCTGGCCTGCGGATCGAGCCGCGCCTCGCGTTGCTCGGCCAGGTTGATGCTGGCCTCGGCGGCACGCGGCTTGTCGGGCTTGCCCACGGTCAGCATGGCGGCGGCGGCACGCAGCTGCTGGATCTCGCGCGCCAGCCGCGACGTGGCCAGCGCGCGCTGCTTGTAGCCACGCACGGTGTCGGCGATGTCGGCCAGGTAGCGCACGCGCGCGCCGGGAACGATGGGCACCTGGTGCGTGCTGTGGCGCGTGCCGACCCGCGGCAGGCGGCCTTCGCCGGCCTGCATGCCCAGCGCGGCCAGCCGCGGCAGCAGCGCCTGGTACAGCGCCGTCACGCCGTCGTCGTTGAAGCGGCTGGCCATGGTGCCGAACACCGGCATCTGCTCGGGCGTCAGCTTGAAGGCTTCCTTGTTGCGCTGCACCTGCTTGGCAACGTCGCGCAGCGCGTCGGCGGCGCCCTTGCGGTCGAACTTGTTGATGGCGACGAACTCGGCGAAGTCCAGCATGTCGATCTTCTCGAGCTGGCTGGCGGCGCCGAACTCGGGCGTCATCACGTACATCGGCACGTCGACCAGCGGCACGATGGCGGCGTCGCCCTGGCCGATGCCCGAGGTCTCGACGACGATGAGGTCGAAACCGGCGGCCTTGCACGCCAGCAGCACGTCGGGCAGGGCCTGGCTGATCTCGCTGCCGAAGTCGCGCGTGGCGAGCGAGCGCATGAAGACTCGGGGCCCCCCGGGCGCGCCAGCGCCCGCCTGCTGATTCGTCCAGGGGCTGATCGCGTTCATGCGGATGCGGTCGCCGAGCAGCGCGCCGCCGCTCTTGCGCCGGCTGGGGTCGATGCTGATGACGGCGATGCGCAGCGCGTCGCCCTGGTCCAGCCGCAGGCGGCGGATGAGCTCGTCGGTGAGGCTGCTCTTGCCGGCGCCGCCGGTGCCGGTGATGCCGAGCACGGGGGTCTTCTTCGCGGCGGCCGCAGCGGCCAGCGCGGCCCTGAAGTCGGCCGCCGCGCTGCCGTTCTCCAGCGCCGTGATGGCCTGCGCCAGCGCGCGCCAGGCGGACTCGGTGTGGCCCTGCAACGCGGCCACGTCCTGCGGCGCGTAGCCCGACAGGTCGGTGTCGCAGCGCATCACCATCTCGCCGATCATGCCGGCCAGGCCCATGCGCTGGCCGTCCTCGGGGCTGTAGATGCGCGTCACGCCGTAGTCCTGCAGTTCGCGGATCTCGGCCGGCACGATGACGCCGCCGCCGCCGCCGAAGACCTGGATATGCGCGCCGCCACGGCTCCTGAGCAGGTCGACCATGTACTTGAAGTACTCGACGTGCCCGCCCTGGTAGCTGCTGACGGCGATACCCTGCACGTCCTCCTGCAGCGCCGCCGTCACGACCTCTTCCACCGAGCGGTTGTGGCCGAGGTGGATGACCTCGGCACCCATGCCCTGCAGGATGCGGCGCATGATGTTGATGGCCGCGTCGTGGCCGTCGAACAGGCTGGCGGCGGTGACGAAGCGCACCTTGTGCACCGGCCGGTACTCGGCCAGCGCCTTGAATTCCGCGGATAGATCGGTCATGGCAGTGCGCTCGTTGCGTTGATGCGGACCCCGGCCTGGAGGTGCCGGGCGGGGCCGGAATTGACGTTTACGTAAACGTCATGTTTCATCATGCCATGGTCCGCGCGCACCCGCCTGGCGCGCGCGGTGTCGTGGTTTTCCCCCACGCGCCGTCTGGACCCGGCCGCCGACACACTGCTACGCTCGCGCCGCGTTCCCACTCCTGGCCCTTGATCCGCCCCCACCACCATGACCTTCCTGGCCATCGACGTCGGCAACACCCGCCTCAAGTGGGCACTCTACGCCGCGCCGCACCCCGGCGCCACGCTGCTGCACCAGGGTGCGGCGTTTCTGGAGACCATCGACGAACTGGCCGAACGCGACTGGCGCACGCTGCCCGAGCCAGCCAGCATGCTGGGCTGCATCGTCGCCGGCGATGCCGTGCGCCGCCGTGTCGAGCAGCAGATGGAGCTGTGGAATGTCGACCCGCATTGGGTCGTGCCCTCGGCCCACGAGGCGGGCCTGATCAACGGCTACGACCACCCCAGCCGCCTGGGCGCCGACCGCTGGGTGGCGCTGGCCGGTGCACGTTCACGCGTGCTGGCGGCGCACCAGAAGCGGCCGGCGCTGGTGGTCATGGTGGGCACCGCGGTCACGGTGGACGCGCTCGACGCCGACGCGCGCTTCCTCGGCGGCCTCATCCTGCCCGGCTTCGGGCTCATGCTGCGCGCACTGGAAATGGGCACCGCGGGACTCAAGGTGCCCACGGGCGACGTCGTCGATTTCCCCACCAACACCAGCGATGCGCTGATGAGCGGCGGCGCCAACGCGATTGCCGGCGCCATCGAACGCCAGTACCGCAAGCTGCTGGAACGCACCGGCCAGGAGCCGATGCTCTTCATCACCGGCGGCGCCGCGGTCAAGCTGACGCCGATCACCGACCTGCCCTTCGAGACCGTCGACACGCTGATCTTCGACGGGCTGCTGCTGATCCAGTCGCGCCGGCTGGCGCTCTAGCCTGCGCCCCTTTTGCAGGCTCGACGCGGGTCCGACCCAAAGCCCGACGGGCTAGGTCGAGATGTAGCTCTCCAGCTGGGCAATGGTGTTCTCGTGGTCGGCGATGATGTCGTCCATGATGTCGCGGATGGAGATCATGCCCAGCACCGTGACGCCATCGACCACCGGCAGGTGGCGGATCTTGCGGTCGCGCATCAAGGCCATGCAGGCCCGTATTCCGGTGCCCGGGCTCACCGTCAGTACCTGCGCCGTCATGATCTCGGCCACCGTCGTCTCCTTGGAGTGGCGGCCCTGCAGGGTGACCTTGCGCGTGTAGTCGCGCTCGGAGACGATGCCGACCAGGCGGCCGCCGTCCATCACCACCAGCGCACCCACCTCGTGCTGCGCCAGCAATTGCAGGGCGCTGAACACGGAGTCCTCGGGTCGCACATGCCACAGCGTGCCTTCGCGTCTCTTGAGCAGTTCGGAAACGGGCTTCATGGGGTACCTCCACGGT
>JACZKT010000127.1 GCA_014859905.1 Rubrivivax sp. | reverse complement strand
CGTGCGAGTGCGCTGCCGGGCGCGCCGCGGCATCCAGCGCCGGCGCGCGAGCGTCTCGTCGAATACGCCGACGGCGACGCCCGCCGGCTGCTCAACGCCGTCGAGAACCTGGCCAGTGCGCACCCCGGTGCGTCGCTGCTGGGCGTGGCCGAACTCGAGGCCACACTGGGCGAGATGCTGCGCCGCGGCGACAAGGGCGGCGACATCTTCTACGACACGATCTCGGCGCTGCACAAGTCGGTGCGCGGCTCCGACCCCGATGCCGCGCTGTACTGGCTGGCGCGCCTGCTCGACGCCGGCATGGACCCGCGTTACGCGGCGCGGCGTCTGGTGCGCATGGCCAGCGAGGACATCGGCCTGGCCGACCCGCGTGCGCTGCGGCTGGCGCTGGACGCCGCCGAGGTCTTCGAGCGGCTGGGCTCGCCCGAAGGTGAACTGGCGCTGGCCGAAGCCGCCGTCTACCTGGCCGTGGCACCGAAATCCAACGCCGTCTACAAGGCCTGGAACGCGGTGCGCGAGCTCGTGCGCCGCGACGGCACGCGGCCGGTGCCGCCGCACCTGCGCAACGCACCGACGCGGCTGATGAAGGCCCAGGGACACGGCGCCGGTTACCGCTATGCGCACGACGAAGCCGCCGGCTATTCGGCCGGGCAGACCTATCTGCCCGCAGGGCTGCCGCCGGACCGCTGGTACGAACCTGTGCCGCGGGGGCTGGAATTGCGCATCGGCCAGCGCCTGGCTGAACTGCGCGCCCTCGACGACGAAACCGACGGCTCGCGCTGACGGGCTCTGCCGGCCGGCCGACGGACGCCGCGCCAGGGGGGTTATTCCGGCCCGATCGAGGGCCATGCGACACCTACAATCCGCCCGCACTGCAGGCCGCGGCGAGCCGGCCCCGGCCTGCACGGCGAGCTTCTTGCATGGGCTCGCCGCAGCCGCGGACCGCGGCCTTACCGGAGCCCCTCGATGGAAACCTTCTTCCAGCAGATCCTCAACGGTCTGGTGCTGGGCAGCATGTACGCGCTGGTGGCGCTGGGCTACACGATGGTCTACGGCATCATCAACCTCATCAACTTCGCGCACGGCGAGGTGCTGATGGTCGGCGCGCTGACGAGCTGGACGGTGGTCACGGCGCTGGCCGATGCGGGCCTGCCGGGCTGGCTGCTGATGCTGATGTCGCTGCTGTGCGCCATCGTCGTCTGCGCGACGCTCAACTTCAGCATCGAGAAGCTCGCCTACCGGCCCTTGCGCAGTGCGCCGCGGCTGGCGCCGCTGATCACCGCCATGGGCATGAGCCTGCTGCTGCAGACGCTGGCCATGATCGTCTGGAAGCCCAACCCCAAGCCGTATCCGCTGCTGCTGCCGACCGAACCCATCAACCTGGGCGGGCCGGTGATCAGCGTCACGCAGTGCCTGATCCTGGGCGTCACGGCCACGCTGCTGGCGGCGCTGATGTACCTCGTCAACAAGACCAAGCTCGGCCGCGCCATGCGTGCCACCGCCGAGAACCCGCGCGTGGCGGCGTTGATGGGCGTGCGGCCGGACATGGTGATCTCTGCCACCTTCGTCATCGGTGCCGCGCTGGCCGCCGTGGCCGGCGTGATGTGGGCCGCCAACTACGGCACGGTGCAGCATTCGATGGGCTTCCTGCCCGGGCTCAAGGCCTTCACGGCGGCGGTGCTGGGCGGCATCGGCAACCTCGGCGGTGCGGTCGTCGGCGGGCTGCTGCTCGGGCTGGTCGAAGCGCTCGGTGCCGGCTACCTGGGTGCGCTCACCGGCGGTGTGCTGGGCAGCCACTACGCCGACATCTTCGCCTTCGTGGCGCTGATCCTGGTGCTCACGCTGCGGCCGCAGGGCCTGCTCGGCGAGCGTGTCGCCGACCGCGCCTGAGGCACGAGGTGAGCGGCATGAAGAACAAGGTTTTCGTCTTCCTCGTCTGCGCCGTGCTGCTGCTGGCGCTGCCGATCTTCGCGCAGCAGTTCGGCCAGGGCTGGGTGCGCATCCTGGCGCTGGCGCTGCTGTACGTGCTGCTGGCGCTGGGGCTGAACATCGTCGTCGGCTACGCCGGGTTGCTGGACCTGGGCTTCGTGGCCTTCTACGCCGTCGGTGCCTACATGTACGCGCTGCTGGCGAGCCCGCACCTGACCGAGAACTTCGAGTGGATCGCGGGCGTCTTTCCCCAAGGCTTGCACACGCCGGTCTGGCTGGTGATCCCGCTGGCCGCCGGGTTGGCGGCCACGGCCGGCGTGCTGCTCGGCACGCCGGTGCTCAAGCTGCGGGGCGACTACCTGGCCATCGTGACGCTGGGTTTCGGCGAGATCATTCGCGTCTTCCTGAACAACCTCGAGCACCCGGTCAACATCACCAACGGACCGCGCGGCCTGGACCGCATCGACTCGATGAACCTGTTCGGCTTCAGCTTCGGCCGCACGCTCGAGATCGGCAACTTCAGTCTGCCTTCGGTGACGCTGTACTACTACCTGTTCCTGCTGCTGGTGGTGGTCAGCGTGGTCATCTGCCATCGGCTGGAGACCTCGCGCATCGGCCGCGCCTGGATGGCCATCCGCGAGGACGAGATCGCTGCCAAGGCGATGGGCATCAACACGCGCAACATGAAGTTGCTGGCCTTCGGCATGGGTGCGACCTTCGGCGGCGTCTCGGGGTCGATGTTCGCGGCCTTCCAGGGCTTCGTCTCGCCCGAGTCGTTCAGCCTCATGGAGAGCATCATGATCGTGGCCATGGTGGTGCTGGGCGGCATCGGCCACCTGCCGGGCGTGATCCTGGGCGCGGTGATGCTGGCCGCGCTGCCCGAGGTGCTGCGTTATGTGGCCGGCCCGCTGCAGCAGGCCACCGGCGGGCGGCTCGACGCGTCCATCCTGCGCCAGTTGCTCATCGCCTCGGCCATGATCAGCATCATGTTGTTGCGACCGCGTGGCCTGTGGCCTTCGCCCGAGCACGGCAAGGCCGCGCCGGGTCCCGTCAACCCCGCGGGCTGAGGGAGCGCCGGCCATGAGCGAACTGGTACTCAACGTGCAGGGCGTGAGCAAGCGCTTCGGCGGCCTGCAGGCCCTCGCCGACGTCGGCATCGCCATCCGAGCCGGCCAGGTGTACGGGCTGATCGGCCCCAACGGCGCCGGCAAGACGACCTTCTTCAACGTCCTCACCGGCCTGTACACGCCCGACTCGGGGACCTTCGAGCTCGGCGGCCAGACGTACAAGCCCAGCGCCGTGCACGAGGTGGCCAAGCAGGGCATTGCGCGCACGTTCCAGAACATCCGCCTGTTCCCCGAGATGACGGCGCTGGAGAACGTCATGGTGGGGCGCCATGTGCGCACGCATTCGGGTCTTTTCGGCGCCGTCTTCCGTACCGCGTCGTTCAAGCGCGAAGAGGCCGCCATCGCGCTGCGCGCGCAGGAACTGCTGGACTACGTGGGCATCGGCCGTTATGCCGAGTTCCGTGCCCGCACGCTGAGCTACGGTGACCAGCGGCGGCTGGAGATCGCGCGCGCGCTGGCCACCGACCCCAAGCTGATCGCGCTGGACGAACCCGCCGCCGGCATGAACGCCACCGAGAAGGGGGTGCTGCGCGAGTTGATCGACCGCATCCGCAAGGACGGCCGCACGATCCTGCTCATCGAGCACGACGTGAAGCTGGTGATGGGCCTGTGCGACCGCGTCACCGTGCTCGACTACGGCAAGCAGATCGCCGAAGGCACGCCGGCCGAGGTGCAGAAGAACGAGAAGGTCATCGAGGCCTACCTCGGTGCCGGCCACACGGCGCACGCATGAGACAGCGATGACGACGACACTGCTCAAGGTCAGCGGCCTGAAGGTGGCCTACGGCGGCATCCAGGCCGTCAAGGGGATCAGCTTCGAGGTGCGCCAGGGTGAGCTGGTCAGCCTGATCGGTGCCAATGGTGCCGGCAAGACGACCACGCTCAAGGCCATCACCGGCATGCAGCCGGTGGCCGACGGCGAGATCGAGTTCATGGGCCAGGCGATCAAGGGCCAGGGTGCCTGGGAACTGGTCAAGCAGGGCCTGGTGATGGTGCCCGAGGGCCGCGGTACCTTTGCGCGCATGACCATCATCGAGAACCTGCAGATGGGCGCCTTCGTGCGCAAGGACAAGGAGATCGACGCCGACATCGACAAGGTCTTCGCCATCTTTCCGCGCCTGAAGGAGCGCGCGAAGCAACTCGCCGGCACCATGAGCGGCGGTGAGCAGCAGATGCTGGCGATGGGCCGCGGTCTGATGGCGCGGCCCAAGGTGCTGCTGCTGGACGAGCCGAGCATGGGCCTGAGCCCGCTCATGGTCGACAAGATCTTCGAGGTCGTGGCCGACATCCACAGCCGCGGCACCACCGTGTTGCTGGTGGAGCAGAACGCCTCGCGCGCGCTGGGCCTGGCCGACCGCGGCTACGTCATGGAGTCGGGCGAGATCACGATGTCGGGGCCGGCCAGGGAACTTCTGAGCGACCCCAAGGTGAGGGCGGCCTACCTCGGGGAGTGACGCCCGCCGGCGCATGCTTGCGCAAGGGCAAGGTCAGTCGACCCGCGCCCCCGAGGCCTTCACCACGCCCTGGTACTTCTGCAGTTCGGCGCGCACGAAGGCGCCGAACTGCGCTGAGCCCGTCGGCGCCGGCTCGGCCATCAGCGTCGCCATGCGCGCCTTCACCTCGGGCGAGCCGAGCGCGTCGACGAAGGCCTTGTTCAGTCGCGCCGTGACCTCGGCCGTCAGCCCGGCTGGCGCGAAGAGCCCGAACCAGGTCGAGATGTCGAAATCCTTCAGCCCCAGCGCCGCACCGGCTTCCTGCACCGTCGGCACGTCGGGCATGGCGTTGGCGCGCCGCGCCGTCGTCACGGCCAGCGCCCGCAGCTTGCCGCTGCGCACGTTGGCGGCGGCCGCGGCCAGGTTGTCGAAGTTGTAGTCGACCTGGCCGCTGAGCAGTGCCAGCTGCGCCGGCGACCCGCCGGCGTAGGGGATGTGCACCGCGAACAGCCCGGCCTGGGCCTTGAACATCTCGCCCGCCAGGTGGCCGGCGCTGCCGTTGCCGCCACTGCCGTAGTTCAGGCGCCCCGGATTGCGGCGCGCGTAGCGCACCAGGTCGGCCAGCGTGCGGATGCCCAGGCGGTCGGCCGACTCGGCGTTCATCACCAGCACGTTGGGCACCTGCGCCACCAGCGTGATGGGCGTGAAGTCGCGCACCGCGTCGTAGGGGATCCTGGCGTACAGCCAGGGGTTGATGGCGTGCGTGGCGACGGCTCCCATCACCAGCGTGTGGCCATCGGGCGCCGCCTTGGCGACCAGGTCGGCGCCCAGGTTGCCGCCGGCACCGGGGCGGTTTTCCACCACCACCGTGCCCAGGCTGTCCTTGACGCGTTCAGCGAGCAGGCGCGCCGCGATGTCCAGCGGTCCACCGGGCGGGTAGGGCACGATCAGTCGCGTGGTCCGCGCCTGCGCCCAGGCGTGGGGGGCCAGCAGGGCGGCAGTGGTGGCGAGCAGGGCCTGTCGGCGGTGCATCACGGGTCTCCTTCAGTGTGAAAGTCTGCCGCGAGGTTAGCCGATGTGGTCCACTCTGCGGACCGGGCTTGCCCAGGAGGAATACATGACCTTGTGTCCGATCGCGATCGTCGTCGGTTGCCCGAAGTGCCCGGCCTTCAAGGTCTGCCCGCTCACGCGCGTGATCGGCGACCAGCCGGCCGCGCAAGAAGGGCTGACGCACCGCCGGCGGCAGCCCGGCCGACGCGCTCAATCTTCGCCGTGCTTGTCGGCCTCCGAGGTGAACGAGTCGGCGTAGAACTCCTCGGCCGGCAGCTTGCAGCGGGCAACGAAATCGCGCTGCGCCGCGTCCACCATCACCGGCGCGCCGCAGGCGTAGACCTGGTGGCCTGAGAGGTCGGGCAGATCGACCATCACGGCCTCGTGGACGAAGCCGGTGCGGCCGCCCCAGGCCTCGTCGGCAGTCGGCTCCGACAGCACCGGTACGTAGCGCAGACTCGGCATTTCGGCAGCCATGCGCTCGCACCACTCGTGCTGGTAGAGGTCGGCGCGGCGCCGGCAGCCCCAATACAGCACGGTGTCACGCGTGATGCCCTTGTGCTGCAAGTGTTCGATGATCGCCTTGATGGGCGCGAAGCCGGTGCCGCTGGCCAGCAGCACGATGGGTTTGCTGCCGTCCTCGCGCAGGAAGAAGCTGCCGAAGGGGCCTTCCATGCGCAGGATGTCGCGCTCCTTCAGCGTGCCGAAGACATGGTCGGTGAACTTGCCGCCGGGCATGTGGCGGATGTGCAGTTCGATGGCCGGTGGGCTGCCCAGATGGTGTGGTGCATTGGCCATGCTGTAGCTGCGCCGGGCGCCGTCGCGCAGGATGAATTCCACGTACTGCCCGGCGCGGTACTGCAGGTTCTGGTTGGCCGGCAGCTGCAGGTGCAGCACGGCCACGTCGGCCGTCGGCCTGGTGATGCTCAACACGCGGCTGGGCAGCTTGAGCACCGGATAGTCCCCCGCACCCGGCACGCTGCGCGCTTGTACCACGCAGTCGGACTGCGGCACCGCGCAGCAGGTGAGGATGTAGCCGGCCTCTTCCTCGGCCACCGACAGTGCCTTGTGCTGGTGGGCGCCGTGGATCACACGCCCTTCGAGCAGCTTGCTCTTGCACGAGCCGCAGGCGCCGTCGCGGCAGCCATAGGGCAGGCCGATGCCCTGGCGGATGGCCGCCGGCAGGATGGGCTCGTCGTCTTCGACGACGAAAGCGCGGTTGGCGGGCTGCAGCGTGATGGTGAAGCTCATGGAGGGGATGCGGACTCGTAAACTCGGCTCGAATTGTGCCCGTCCACCGAACCCCATGCCCGCACCCCCGCCGCCTGCCCGTGCCCGCCAACCGCGCTTTCGTCGTCTTCGACGACGAGCCCATCCTGCCGGCCGCCATCCGCCAGGGCATCGGCCTGCCCTATGGCTGCCGCGACGGCGCCTGCGGCTCGTGCAAGAGC
>JACZKT010000126.1 GCA_014859905.1 Rubrivivax sp. | reverse complement strand
GCTGGCGCAGATGGCCACCGCGATGCCGCGCCGGCGCACGAACCACAGCCCGGTGTCGGCCACCAGCGGCGCGAAGGTGGTGCTGCTGCCCAGCGCGCCGAGCAGCACGCCGTGCACGAGCGCGAAGGCCGTGATGCTCTGCGTCTGCGCTGCCAGCGTGAAGCCCAGCCCGAGGCCGGCCGCGCCCACCAGCAGCACGCGCATGATGCCGAAGCGGTCCGCCAGCCGGCCCATCAGCAACCCGCCGAACCCGAAACCCACCATCAGCAGCGTGTAGGGCAGCGAGGCGTCCGCGCGCGCGACGCCGAACTCCGCCTGCGCCGCCGGCAGCACCACCGCCACCACGTACATCGCGCTGCTGCCGATCGTCATCAGCGCCAGCGTGATGGCCAGGCGCGTCCAGGCGTAGCGGCTGTCGGCGGTGTGTCGGGTGGCGGGCATCGAGCGATTCTGCCCGGACGTGTCGACCCGCGGCAGATGACATCTCTGGCGCAACCATGGCTTGTCCGCTGGGGTCCGGGTCGCGTGGGCTCGAAAGGGTCGCCGTCCGTCGTATAGGCTGCTCGATTCGAGCTCGGCAAGCGAGGGCTGGGCGACTGCGCGCGTGCCGGCCGCGGCGCTGCAGCGCGAACGCGCCTTCCAGTGCGCAGAGCCGCTGCGGCTGGCCGAGTTCGCGCGTTTGCAGGCCTTGCCGGGCCTGGAGTTCCAGGTCCGCGGCGACGCAACCGACGGCCTCGCCCGCGAGGAGGGCCGCGGTGGGCGCGGCCGACGCAAGGGCGAGGCGGCACACCGCCGGTGACCGGCGCTTCATCAGCAAGCGCAGCCCAATCGGAAATGCGTTGTTGGGACGCGCTGGACTTGAACCAACCACTGACGTGGGAGGGGTTCATCAGCCCCGGCTACCGGGCACCATTTGCTCGGGACCGTGCACATTGAGTACTCGGTCAGGGTCTTGACCAAACCTCCTCGGGCCCGAACACTACGGCCGCTGCGCGGCTGGATTCCTGGCCGGGAAAGCGAGGATCGGCATGCCCAAGCTCTTGACCTCCGTTCGATGGATGCCGGTGCTGGTGTTGGCCGCGTCGCTCTCTTGGCCGCTCGTGCTCTCTGCGGCCCCGGTCGTGATCGAGATCGAGATCGAGAACTATGTGGTCTCGGTTGGTAAGCGAGCCGACTACTTCGACGGCAAGCTCCTCACCGCCAGTGATCTCAGCGGCGATCAGGACTACAAGCGCGGGACGGACAGCTTGCTCGGCAGCCCCGCCGATGAACCCGACGATGGCACGCTCACATTGGACGACTTGTTCGCGGCGGCTGGGCGCGGTGACGTCCGCCTCAGCCTCAACTGTCTCTATACGGACTGCGTCGAACGCCACAATCCCGTCGACCCAGAGGACCCACATCACGACGACATGATCTTCCTCGACCCCGCCAAGAGCACGTGGTTCGGGCGGCTCTACTTGAAGGGTGTGGACGGCATCGAGGACGGCGTCTACGACGGTCTCTCCGGCTCGTTCGATCGACTTGTCTCAGTGGACGAGCCGGCGACCACTGCGCTTGTGGGCCTGGCGCTTGTCGGGTTGATTGCCGTGCGGCGCCATCGCGTGCAGGGATCGGCGTGAGGCAGCAGGGACGGTCGGCGGCCCCGGCGCTTCGTCGAAGTTCGTGCAGTACGGCGTGGAGGAGGCCAACCCAGGTCGTGTCCCTGCCACCGGCTCGGCATGGTTCGGTGCGACCCCAACGCCGACCCGGTACACCCCGTAGGCGAGAAGGTGACCACCCCGAGGGTCGTGCATCTCAGGAAAATGCGTTGTTGGGACGCGTTGGCTTGAACCAACGACCGAGGAATCAGCGGGTCCCAGTCGACGCCCGCTCCTTCTTGTACTTCTCTTCGTCGGGATAGTTGGCGCTTTTGCATCGCGATCGCTCGGCGGCATCCTTGATGGACTCGCAGCGTTCGTGGGCGGCACCCTGGACGGCCGTGTACCAGAACGACGTCGAGCACCCGGCCACCGTGGCGACGAGGATCGGCAGGATCAAGGCCGGGAGGCGAGTCATGACGCACAAGGGATCAAAATACGCCTTAGACAAGGAGTTGCCATGCCGATCTACGAATACGCTTGCCACGGGTGCGGCCAGGAGTTCGAGGCCCTGGTGCGCACCGGCACCGTTCCGGAATGCCCGACCTGTCGTTCGACAGAACTCGAAAAACGGCTCTCCGTCTTCGCGACGGCTGAAGCGACCGCCGAGGCTGAGTCGGCCGCGGTGGGCGGATGTGGTTCGTGCGGACATCCTGGCGGCCCGGGTGCCTGTGGCTGGAACTGAGGCCGACCGTTGCTGCCGCCACTGTTGATGGTGATGGCGATCGTTCCAGAAGTGCTGTTGGCGGGGATCTGCAGCGTTCCCGAGCGGAGGCTGCGTCATCGCCTGTCTCAAGCGACGGCGTTGCTCACGACGGGCGCGAGCGCGGCGCCCGACAGCGCACCGGACTTGGCGGCCACGACCTGACCGGCCTTGACGATTATCAGTGTGCGCACGCTGCGGATGCCGACCTCGCCCGCGATGCCCGTGAACTCATCGACGTCGAGCTTCATCACCCGCACTGCGTCTCGATTCTCGGCGGCGAATCGCTCGAGCGTGGGCGCGAAGGCCTTGCACGGGCCGCACCACTCGGCGTAGAAGTCGACGAGCACGGGCGTGCCGTCGCCGCCGAGGATGGCCCTGGCCTCCGATTCCGTGCCGGGGATGATGACGTGGGACATGACGGTGATCTTGAGTGCCGGGCAGCCGGTGCGGGCGGTCGATCGCCGCAGAGCGCATCGTAGATGTTGTGGGGCGACCCGGGGCGTTCTGCGCGCGGGGACCGTCTAGCCCTACCTTCGCAGCGCGGCAAGGTCGATCAGCCGTTTTCGCCCATCAATCATGATTTTCTTGGTCGTGCAGTGATAGATGAAAGAATATCAGGAAACCACTTACCAAGATCGAAGATCTTTACCGCTTTGCGCTG
>JACZKT010000125.1 GCA_014859905.1 Rubrivivax sp. | reverse complement strand
GCGAGATGGCCAGCACTGTTCATCGACCTCAAAGGCGACCCCGATGACGCAGACCGGCTCGTCGATAACGCACGCGCACGACCACCGCACTCCAACGCAGTCTTGCTCTCCGGCGGGTTCCGATTCTTCGACGCACCCAGCACAGCGAGCCTGCGAGACCGCATCCTCGCACTCTTCCCGCCCGCTGTAGGAGCCGACCGCTACTACCAAGAACGCCGACAGCAGATCCTCGGCTACGTCCTCGACGACAACCTGCCCAACCCCGTCACCTGTCTCGAAGACATCGAGAAGCTGTTCGACACTCCCGGTCTACTTCCCGATCCCGAACGAGCGACCCGCGCACTGAACAACCCCACCAAAACCGGCGGCACCGACGGGCGCGAAGTGCTCAACGAAGTCGTCAACGCCATCCGCTCCATCCGACGGCACATCAGCCTCGACAACGACACGGGATGGAGCTACGCCACCATCGAATCCAGCCAGCAGCTGTGCGCACTACGTCTGTTCCCTGCGACCGACCCCGTTGACAAAGCGTTCGCCGAACTCCTTCTCGTGGCCTTGCGCCAACACATGCAGCAGCGCATGGCCACCCGCAACAAAGACGCCCCACTGCTGTGTGTCATCGACGAATTCCCGCAGATGATCGGCGCAGCCGACGACGCGGCCACCATCGTCGCCATGCTGCACGAGACAGCACGGTCGGCCAACATCGGACTGGTCCTCGCCGGCCAAACCGTCGCCGGATTCAGCAACGACCCGAACACCCAGACACGCATGCTCACCACGGGCGCCGCACTCATCATCGGCCGCACAGCCGACCCCGAACCCGTAGTCAAACTCGCCGGAACCAACATGCAACTCGAGTCCAGCGCCGACCCCGAAGGTGGGCTCAAATCAGCGCGCGCACAGCACACCTACCGCATCCATCCCGACGATGTACGCCAGGTGGAGCAAGGCGGATTCTGGATCATCGCCGATGGCACCACGCGCAGGTTCAACACACTGCCCTAGGCGCGTGCGAAAGTAGTACCCGCCATGACAAACGTTGAGGATGCCCCTAACACCGCCGCGGGTGACTACCTGCGCGCAGCTCGACGAGCCGCCGATCTCACCCAACCGGAACTCGCCGAGCGCTCCGGGGTCGGCGTTCGGACGATCTCTTTACTCGAAACCGGACGCAGTACCAACGTTCGCATCGGCACACTCGGCAAACTCGCTCGCGCCCTCGACATCGACGAGAACCACCTCACAAGCGCGTACTTCGGCGGAACCCCAACACAGCAGCCAATCAGCCGTTCTGCGGATCATCCGCAGAACGACAGGGCCCACGTTCCCATGCCCGTGGACACACTCACTGCTGTCTTCAATGCGATCACCACGTTCCTGGCTGATGACGACAGCTCCGCCGCCCGCAACCACATCGCTGCCGCCGCCGGGGAACTGTTCACCGCCTACGCCATCGCCCTACTCGAGCAAGCAGCCGGCCTAGACACAACAGACCAGCACGGCTACCTTGTCAGCCTTATCAAGATGCAGACCCCCGCGTTCCCTGACGACAGCGACGAACGCAACTACTTGCTTTGGATCGTTGGAGCGGCCCCTGACATCACGGCACAAGAACGACAGCACTACGAAAACCGTTGGAGTGCAAGAACAGGCGCGACCCGCTCATAGGGACCGACTAATCCACGTCACGTAAGTACCGCCACCGCCCTTCCGGTGCCGGTAATCCTAGAAGCACTGACAAGCGTTCAACCAGAGCAATAGTCCGTTCGGGCTCAGTCTCGGGCAAAGTGCCTACCTCCGAAGTATCGAGCCGTTTGACCGAACCGCGGCTATCCCTACCGTCATTGCGTCCGGTCAAGTTCTGCGTCCTCTCCACAGATAAGGGCTAGCCGCCTCTACTACCGCCCAGATGAAGCTGGACGAACGGGAATCCCTCGAGCAGGCACTCAGCTCGACTCGGCTTCGGTACTGTTCGGGAATGGGAGCCAAGTTAGACCGAAGGTACACCGACAGTAGCCCGAAGGGAAGGCGTAAGCGCCGGTCGATCACGCGCTCGGCGAGCGCAAGCACCTAAAGTGCGACGGGTGGCCGATACATCGCGCTTTGGGCGCTTGGTTCAAAGGCGCCGCCAGGAGCTCGGGATGTCGCAATCCGACGTTCGCCTCGCCGGCGGCCCCAGCGATCTCACCCTGCGCAAGATCGAGCGCGGCACGACTACGCGGCCCGATTTCGTCACGTTGGCCAAGCTAGATAACGCGCTGCGGTGGATACCCGGCAGCGCCGGACGTGCTTTCGAGGGCGGTGATCCCACACCACTTCCTGACCCACAGCGGGGCGGTGACAGCGCCTCCACAGTAGGTGCCGAGCGGCCAGCCCAACCCATCACTGCCACGGAGTACGGCGTGTTTGTCCGCACTGATGCGCTCGCCGATCTGACAAAAAAGGGGCGCGCGCTCGACAATCTACCGGGCCTTTCTCAGGAACAGGCTGCGGGTGTGACAGAACTGCGGCATGCCATTGATCGGCTCACCCGCGCGTGGATCGTGCACCAAGCCGAGATCGCCCGACACAGGGACTCGCTCAACGACCTCATTCTCGTACTGGACGACCACCTTCGAGCACCGCCATCAAAGGCGGGTACCGAGCAGGATCAGGATGAGCTTCGGTACCTTCGGTGGCTTGCGGGCTACGAGACACCGAACCCCGCCGACGCGAAACGCTACGAGATCCGCTTCTCGAAGTCAGTCGAGTCAGGAGCTTCATGAACGCTCCGCTGTTGCACGAGCGGCTGAACAGCCTGGTTCCTTCGCTCACCCCAGGAACCAGCCGTTACTGACCAGCCGGGACATCGCCGACAAAGCGTCGGCCATTCTCGCTGTGGGGCACAAGCAACGGCTTCTTCAATAGTGCGGTTGCACGGAGAACACCCCAGGTCGTGCGTGCGTGATCTGACCTGGTGTTGAAGGAGATCGAGGGCGAAAGCCATCAGCTAACGCACTCGGAAGATGAGCAGGAGCAGGACCGCAGCACTTAGCACATGAAACCGCTGCATAAGCGGCATGAAGCGCAAGTACACGACAGGGATCGGCGCACATTACCGAATGTGTGCCGATCCCTGTCGTGTTAGATTCGGTAAGGATACGGATTCGGCGTGTCGCTCCCAGGATCGTCCGCACTTGTGACGCAAAGTGGACGGCGACGGGGAACCGTCCGAATGAAGGAGGCCGCAATGCCTGACCCCCGATTCAAAACCCACACCGAGCACATGAACATGCGCCAGACCGCCGAGATCAAGGCGCTCGCAAAGAGCGAGGCCAAGAAACTCAAGGAGCAGTACGGCGTGGCTATCTCCATGTCGGAGTGGGTTGCTGCCGCAATCGCGGAGAAGGCAGGACGACCCGACTTGATCCCCGCAAAGCTTCGCCAGGAGGTGATCCAGCTCCAGCTTGGCGCCTAACTAAATGACGAACGCCCCCGGCGGCAACCGAGGGCGTTCGTGAAGTTTGAGGGACGAGGCGGCAATCTCGTTCCCTGATTCCCCGAAGGGACTGTCTTGCGTGACAGGTCTCAGGGTAGCGCGCACCCTTTGGTACCCGCAATCCCTGCTACATCCAGCGTGTCGAATCGTGATCTTCGGTCTGCACAAGCGCTCGCTCGCGCCTGCGGAACGCGGCTCTATCACGGCTCCTCCCCTGCTCGACGCCGGCGAGGCGTCATCCGTACCACCGCACCTGTGCGGTTTCGTGTCGGTCAGGGCGTACACGGTGTCGTCCACATCGAGCCACCCGCTCGTGTGCGGCTCGACCTACCACGGCTGGCCCATGCCGGCATCGCGGCTTGGTACAGCGACATCGACTACCTGATGCAGATCCAGATCGGCTACGACCTCTACTACCCCACCCTGCGACCGGCCTTGGCGGATAGGCACGGCCGGGGTGGGGTCAGCAAACAGGCAGTGGTCAAAGTCGCCGCAGCGCGCGCAGCCGCCGCCGACTGGGAAACCGGACGCAACTCTCGACTCTCGGTCGCAACCATCATGGCCCGCACGGGACTTGGCGAGCGCACCGTCCAGCGAGCGTCTGCCTTCCTCCGCCTCATCGGGGCAGCCACAGAGGTTCTCCGCGGCCGACAACGCACCTTCCGCGAACGTATGGCGTCCTGGCGCAAGGGGGATAAGGGACGCGGCTGGACGAGCGTGTACGCCCTACATCCGCCGAATAATGCGCAGGTCAGGCGGATCAAGCTTGCTACCGACCCTTTCGCGACACCCCACCCCCGAAAGGGGTCCGTTAGGACCCCTTCTCCCCTTGGTCAGAACTCACTATCGGCAACCGGCCGAGCCGGAGAGAACCAAAGCCGCGCTTCGCGCGACTCCCGGACCACAGGAGCGGGCCGGCCTACGCCCAAACCCCACCCGAGGCATGATCAGAAGGGCCTGCTGCTGGGCCACAAATGGCGCAAGAGCGCGACAGCACCCCGGTGGGCCGAAAAATGCGCCCCCGGCAAGCTAGCAGCGGTCCTCGCGAGACCTGCGGCATTCGGGTGGACGCCGGCTGACCTCGACCAGCTCTTACGTGACCACGTCAGCCTCGGTGGTTGGATCGCCACGGACCCCAGCGACCCGGTACGACTGCTTGGATGGCTACTGAAGAAGCACGGCGACATGGAAGATCGTCCCGCTGCCGCTGAAGAGGCTCGTGAGGCCGAACTCCGGCGAGCAGCCGCAGCTCGCCGCCGAGCAATCGCGCAATGCTCCCTGTGTGGCGAAGACGGCTACCGGGACCTGGGCGATGTCGTTGCGCGGTGTGACCATATGGGCGGCTGATCGTCGCCTAGTAGATCCGCATGATGTTGTAGCACTACAACGTTGCCGGGTTTCAACGTCTGCGGGGCAGCCTGGCCGGTCGACCCTTATCCCGCGGCCGGTGTTATAACACTACAACGTTGCCGGGTTACAACGTTGGGCGTTTGAAGGGTTGTAGGTGGATAACGTTGCAGAGTTACACGGTTGTAAGCTTAAATAGTCACAACGCGCAAACGTTGCAATGTTAGAGCGCTGCGACGTTTGAATGTGGAAACGTTGGAACGTTCGAGCAGTTAAACGTTTGAGCGTTCGGAACTTAAAACGTTGTGTCGCTCCAACGTTCGAGTGTTCAGGCGTTATACGGTTCTGGCGTTGCAGGGTTTGGGGCCCATAACTGCGTGGGCCGCAGGCGTTACAGGGTTTGAGCGCTACAAGGGCACAACGCTGCAACCGCTGGACTGGGCGCTGACCGCGCCCCACAAGCGCGTTATGCCACTACAACGTTTCAATAGCGGAGGGCCACAATGGCAAACATCGTCGTTCATCACTCTCGGAAGGGAGGGGTCGGCAAAAGTACGGGTGCGTACGAGCTGGCCTACCTGCTAGACGCTGTGCTGGTTGACTTCGAACACGACGGTGGGGGAGTGACCGGAAAATGGGGGTACCGGCCGCTGGAACGACTTCGGATTCCGATCCTGGATGCATTTGAGAGTGGTAGGACGCCTCGTCCCCTGAAGGGGCATGGCAAGCCCCGGTTGGTGCCGGGCCATCCGGACCTCTACGACCAGATGCCTCAACACGAGGTTGTGGCCGATGCGCTGGAGCGTTGGGCGAATGAGTGGGATACCGATTGGGTCGTTGTCGATACGCACCCCGGGATCTCACCCGCGGCGTTCGGCGCCCTCAGCGTTGCTCACGCAGTGATCGTGCCGACTCCACTGCGCAACCTCGATCTGACTGCTACTGAAGAACTCATCAATGACATGCCGGACTACCCACTCATCATCTCGCCGACGATGATCCCGCCCGTCCCGCCAGAATCGGAGCTCAAGAGACTCGCTAAGGCCGTGGATGGCACACCGGTTCAGGTGGGTCCGCCGATTCCACGCGCGGTTGGCGTCGAGCGCCGCACCAAACGCATCGCGATCACATCCGAGAACCCGCCGGCGAAAGCGCTGCAGCCTGTCGCCGAGGCGTACGTAGAAACCGCGAAGTTCGTCCAGGAGTACGTCCGATGAGTGCAATGAGTGGCCTTGATGCCATGAACAGACAACGTGAGAAGCGGGCTAAGGCACGGCCCATGCCGCCGCCGCGCCACACTGCGCCACCGGCACCCGAAACCGAATCAGGTCGCGTCTCCGAGGTATCGGGGGAGTCCAAGCGCCCGGGCGCCATCGAGTCGGCCCGACCCACGGCAGCGGTTGAGGTATCGGCGGTTACGCCCGCTGCAGTGGAACCGCCTAGCCCTTCGGTAGCTGTGGCCGCGAAACCGCGCCCCGCAGCACCGAAGCCGAAGAAGAACCCAGCGCCGGCGCCATCCGCTGACGCCACTGGCGGTTCGACTGGGCGCACCGTGGGGCCGAGCACGATCTACTTCGATGAGGAGACTGACAACTTCCTCGAAGAAGTGAGCATCGCTGGGCGCCGAACCAAGCCCAGGATCGACTCGCGAAGCGCGATCGCGAGGTTCGCGATGCGCAAACTCATGAACGAGATGTCACCCGAGGAAGTAATAGCCGCCATCCGGGCGGAGATGGATGCCGCAGGGC
>JACZKT010000124.1 GCA_014859905.1 Rubrivivax sp. | reverse complement strand
CTGATATTCTTTCATCTATCACTGCACGACCAAGAAAATCATGATTGATGGGCGAAAACGGCTGATCGACCTTGCCGCGCTGCGAAGGTAGGGCTAGACTGAGCATTGCCCGAGCAGCCCAAGACTCTTTCAGAGGCGAGTAGCCCGGCGCGCCGCATTTTTGTGGCAAGTCCAGCGGGAGATCGCGATGAAGGCGAGGCGCAGATCGTTCAGTGCGGCAACGTTGACACGGCTTCGCGAGTTGCCGGCCGGCGACGCTTTGGCGCTGCTGACGACGCAAGCCAGACTTGACCCGACGTATGTGCCCATCAAGGACGACCACAGTCGTCGTTGGCACGTGTGCACCGCGCGGGGCGAGTTCGAGATCCTGACCACGGGAGCCAAGTGGTACGACACGCGAGCGCGGCTCGGCGGTGGCGGCGCGATCGACTTGACGATGCACGTCCTCGGACTGTCGTTCGTTCATGCGGTCAAGCACCTGACCGAGTCGGCAGGCCAGCATGGTGCAGATCATCCGTAAGGCGCTGCTGCCGAACCCATCGGAGGTCATCGAGCAGCTGCGCCCGGCTGCAACGCGGGCACATTCCATCGTGCTGCGCGAGCCAAGGCCCGCGGGGTTCCCGCTGCTCTTCACGGCGAACCTGCTGCTCATCGAGCCGGCCGTGGCCTTCCTGCATGAACATTTCGTGCAGCGCGCGCATACCGCCGACACGCTCAGGACCTATTGCGAGATCCTCTACGACTGGTTCGAGACGCTCGAGCAGAACGGTGTTGACTGGGCCAGCGCCGACGCGGTGGACTTGGTGGCCTACCGCAACCGCATGCTGCTGCAGCCCAGTGCTCGCACCGGCCGACCCTATCGGATCTCGACCGTCAACCTTCGCGTGCGCGGAGTGCTGAGGTTCTACGAGTGGGCCGTTCGGATGGGCTGGCTGGAGGCCTCGTCCTTGGTGGGCAGGCCAGGCAACTTCGTAGCGAGGCGCCCGCAACCGGTCTGCGCCAACAACACACCGGCGGTCGATCACAGTCTTTTCGTGCTGCGCCAGTTTGAACTGCTACCGCGTCCGCTCACCTCCGGGCAGGCGCGCGAACTCCTGGCCACGCTGCCACCGCCCTACGACTTGATGGCGCGCTGGCAGATCTACACGGGCCTTCGGGTGAGCGAGTTGCTGCGGCTCAGCAGCAAGGATGTCTCAGGGCAACAGCCGTCAGCGGCGTCACACCACACGATCGAGGTGACGCGCAAGGGGCGCAAGCCCGGCTACGTGATCGCACCGGCAAGCCTGCTCGACGAGACGGCAGCTTATCTCAGCGGCCACCGCCGCGTCTGGCTACAGCGCGCCCGGCGCAAGGGACGGCCTTCCGGGCACACGGCGCTGTTCATCAACGTCCGTGGCGCGCCTGCCGGCAAGAACGCCTACCAGCGCGTGATCGGCCAGGCAGGCCGGACCTGCGGGTTCAGGGCGACCACGCATCTGATGCGCGCGACCTTCGCCTGCATGCTGCTGGCCCGCCTCGAACGCCTCGCGAGCCAGGGCGTCGCGATCAACCCGCTGCTCGTCGTCAAGGTGCTGATGGGGCATGAGCACATCGAGACCACGGACCGGTATCTGCGCGCCATCGCCGTCGATGCCTGCGCGCTCAAGGAGGTCCTGGACACCCTGCTGTCCGGGACAGCGTGACCGTGGCTGCGCGCCGCCAACCGATGCCCCGGCTGCTGCCCGGCAAGGGCTCGGCCGCAGGCTCCGATGCCGCCCAGCTCTTCCGGTACGACGCGCCGCGGCGGGTACGCGACACCGTCATCGACTTCACCTCGCTCGGCCTGCCCGAGGATGTGCGCCTGGCTCTGGCCGAGGCGTTCTGGAGCCATGTCGGCATCTTCTCCGAGTCCTACATCCACACGCAGTGGCGCCACCTCAAGACTTTCGGCCAATTCGCGCGCGAGTCGGGTGCCGTCGGTGGATTGACCGACCTGCAGCGCGGACTGCTCTTGCGCTACATCGAGTGGCTGAACGCGCACCGCAGGCCGGGTGGTCAGCCCTGGGCCAAGTCGACCCGGGCTGCTGCGTACGCGACGCTGCGCACGCTGCTGCAGTGGGTGGAACGCTGCCGCCCCGGCGTGATCGCCAGCATCGAGTATCCGTTCAACGCATTCCCGGGCAGGGACAGCGACTCGCTACCCCACAGCAAGATGCCTGCACACGAACTGCGAGCCCTCCTGCGCGCTTGCGAGGCAGACATCGCACGGATACGTGCTGCCCGCGAGGCGGCCCGAGCCCAGCGTCTTACCGACTGCGGCACGCCAGGCACTCTGGGGTGGCTGTTGCAGCATGTCGATCAGCATTGCCGTGGCATCGTCCCTTCGAAGCGCGAACTGTCGCGGTCGGGACAGAACTCGATGCGCAGAACGTTGAAGCAGCTCGGCGGCTTGAAGCAGGTCGAACCATGCCTGTACCCGCGCGTCGAGTCGCTGCTGCCGTACTACCTGGCCCTCATGATCCATACGGCCGGCAACCCCGACCCTATCGCCGAGCTCGAACGCGACTGTCTTCAGTCCTTGCCATTGCTGGACGATCGCCAGGTGCTCGTGTGGTTCAAGGCTCGCGCTCACAGCGTCCAGCGGCGCACTTTCAGCAGCACCGACCGCTTCGAGCCGCCCGCCTTGGTCAAGGAGATCGCCGAGTGGAATGAACGGCTGCGTCCGCTCGCTCCGGCCGCACTGCACGAGCGGCTGCTCTTGTACAAGGGAGCAAGCGGCGTGACAGCAATGTCGAGCCGCACCGTCCAAGGAGCGCTCAAGTCCTTCCGCGAGCGTCACGGCCTGCCACGGTTCACCCTCGTTTCGATCCGCCCCAGCGTGCTCGCAAGTTTCTATCGCGCCACGGGCGACCTGCGTCGCGTGCGCACCATCGCCAACCACGCACGCCTGTCCACCACCGTGCGTTATGTCCTGACGCCGGAAGTCCAGGCGCAGCATCGCGCGCGCATTGCCGGTTTGCAGCGCGCCTACATCGGGCACATCCAGCAGCCCCGCGCAACCGGGACGGCCATGGCCCCGAATGGCAACGGCTGCGTGGTTCCCCCTGGGGAAGTGGTGTCGATGTTCGGCTTCGGCTGCACGGATCCGTTCGCCGGGGCGGCCCCCGGCACGCATCGAGGCCAGTTGTGCACGCACTTCATGGGCTGTTTCACCTGCCCCAACGCCATCATCACGCCCGACCCTTCAACGGTGGCCCGGCTGCTGCAGGCGCGCGACCACTTGCGCGCGGCAGCCACAGCGCTGCATCCAGCACGCTGGCAAGCGTTCTATGCCCCGCAGCTTTGCATTCTGGAAGAGGACATCCTCGCGCTGTGAGCGCCGGTCAAGACCCGTCCTCCGATGACGGCGAGGTGTCGGTTTTCGCTTTGCACGAATTTCAGATTCCTTGAGGCCCCTGCCAGGCCGCC
>JACZKT010000123.1 GCA_014859905.1 Rubrivivax sp. | reverse complement strand
GCGCGCTGGCGCCCGACCCGGCGCTGGCCGAGGCGCTGCAGGCCATCGCCGAAGAACCCGCGGTGCTGCTGCGCGACGGCGGCGTCATCGCGGCGGGTGTCGACGCCGACCTCGACGAACTGCGCGGCATCAACCAGAACTGCGATGCCTTCCTGCTCGACCTCGAAGCGCGCGAACGGGCGCGCACCGGCATCGCCAACCTGCGCGTGCAGTTCAACAAGGTGCACGGCTTCTACATCGAGGTCACGGCATCGGGGCTGGACAAGGTGCCGGCCGACTACCAGCGCCGGCAGACGCTGAAGAACGCCGAGCGCTACATCACGCCCGAACTGAAGACCTTCGAGGACAAGGCGCTGTCGGCGCAGGAGCGCGCGCTGGCGCGCGAGAAGTGGCTCTACGAGCAGTTGCTCGACCACCTGCAGAGCCACCTGGCGACCTTGACGGCGCTGGCGCGCGCACTGGCGGCGCTGGACGCGCTGGCGGCGCTGGCCGAACGCGCCGCCACGCTGAACTGGTGCCGCCCCGAGTTCGTGCCCTACCCCTGCATCGACATCCAGGCCGGCCGCCACCCGGTGGTCGAAGCGCGGCTGGCCGAGACCGGGGGCGGCCCTTTCATCGCCAACCACTGCCGGCTCGACGCCAGGACGCGTCTGCTCGTCATCACCGGCCCCAACATGGGCGGCAAGAGCACCTTCATGCGCCAGGTGGCGCTGACGGTGCTGCTGGCCGCCATGGGCTCCTACGTGCCGGCCGCGGCCTGCCGGCTCGGGCCCGTCGACGCCATCCACACCCGCATCGGCGCCGCCGACGACCTGGCCAACGCGCAGAGCACGTTCATGGTCGAGATGACCGAGGCCGCGGCCATCGTGCACGGCGCCACCGAAGCGAGCCTGGTGCTGATGGACGAGATCGGCCGCGGCACCAGCACCTTCGACGGCCTGGCGCTGGCCTCGGCCATCGCCACCCAGTTGCACGACCGCAACCGCAGCTTCACGCTGTTCGCCACCCATTACTTCGAGCTCACCGAGTTTCCGGTGCGCCATGAACGCGCGATCAACGTGCACGTGGGCGCAGTGGAAAGCGGGCACGACATCGTCTTCCTGCACCACGTCGAGCCCGGCCCCGCCAGCCGCAGTTACGGCGTGCAGGTGGCGCGGCTGGCGGGCATGCCGGCGGCGTTGATCCGCCAGGCGCGCGCCACGCTCGAGGCGCTGGAAGCCAAGGCGCAGTCCGGCCAGGCGCAGGTGGACCTGTTCGCACCGCCACCGGCGGCCGCGGCAGCACCCACAAGCGCGCCCTTGACCGCGGCGCTGGAGGCCATCGACCCTGATAGGCTCTCGCCCCGCGAAGCGCTCGAAACGCTGTACCGCCTCAAAGCCCTTTCCAGAGAAGACCCGCCATGACCTACTGCGTCGGCATCCGCCTCAACGCCGGCCTCGTGTTCCTGTCCGACTCGCGCACCAACGCCGGCCTGGACCAGATCAGCACCTACCGCAAGATGATGATCTACGAGAAGGCCGGCGACCGTTTCATGGTGCTGCTGTCGGCCGGCAACCTGAGCATCAGCCAGAGCGTGCGCGAGATCCTGCAGGTGGAAAGGCTGGACAACGGCGACGAGCCGCCGCTGACGATCTGGAACGCGAAGAGCATGTTCGACGCCACACGCGTGCTCGGCAGCGCGGTGCGCCGCGTCTACGACCAGGACGCGCCTTCGCTGAAGGCCACCGGCATCGACTTCAACGCCAGCATGATCTTCGGCGGCCAGATCAGGGGCGAGGCGATGCGCCTGTTCCTCGTCTATTCGGCCGGCAACTTCATCGAGGCCACGCGCGAGACCTGCTTCTTCCAGGTCGGCGAAAGCAAGTACGGCAAGCCCATCCTCGACCGCGTGCTGACCCCCGCCACGCAACTGGACGAGGCTGCCAAGTGTGCCCTGGTCTCGATGGACAGCACGCTGAAGAGCAACCTCAGCGTCGGCCTGCCGCTGGACCTGCTGGTCTACCGCGAAGGCAGCTTGCGCAGCGACGAATTCGTCTGCATCGACGACCACAACCCCTACTTCTCGATGATCCGCGGCACCTGGGGCCAGCGCCTGCGCGAGGTCTTCGAAGGCATCGACGCCCCGCGCTGGGACGGCGGCGACGCCGCGCACCCGCTGATGGCGAAGAGCCACCGCTTTGATCCGATGCGCAAGATCACCACGCCCGACGAACGGATCGTCTGACCGTGCCTGCCAGCAAGAGCAGCACGGGCGACAGCCGCCCGGGCACCCTCGTCTTCTGCCACGCCAACGGCTTTCCCGCGGGCACCTACCGCTTGCTGTTGGAGGCCTGGCGCACGGCGGGCTGGCGCGTCGTCGCGCCGGAAAAGTTCGGCCACGACCCGGCCTACCCCGTCACCAGCAACTGGCCGCGCCTGCGCGACCAGTTGCTCGACTTCATCGCCACCGAGGCCCCGGGCCAGGCGGTGGCCCTGGCCGGCCACTCGCTGGGCGGCTACCTGGCGCTGCTGGCGGCCTGCAAGCGCCCGGCGGTGGTGCGCCGGTTGGTGCTGATCGACTCGCCGGTGGTCGCCGGCTGGCGCGCCCACAGCGTGCAGGTCATGAAGCTGAGCGGGCTGATGAAGCGTGTCTCGCCGGGACGGGTTTCGGCCGGTCGGCGCTGGTCCTGGCCCTCGGCCGAAGCGGCGTGGCAGCACTACGCCGACAAGGCCGCCTTCGCGCGCTGGGCGCCGGGGGTGCTGCGCGACTACATCGCCAGCGGCACCGAGCCGGGCCCCGACGGCGGCGTCGTGCTCGCCTTCCGCCGCGAGATCGAGACGACCCTCTACAACACGCTGCCGCACCACCTGGGCCGCGTCCTGCACAAGCACCCGCCGCGCTGCCCGGTGGCCTTCATCGGCGGCACGCGCTCGGTCGAAAATCGTCAGGTCGGCCTGGCCGCCACGCGTGCGCTCGTGCACGACCGCATCGAGTGGATCGACGGCACGCACCTGTTTCCGATGGAGCGGCCGGCCGAAACCGCCGCCGCCGTGCTGCGCGCGCTGGCGTAGACCGGGATCGAAGCCGCGGCGCCAGGCCACGGTGGAAGGTTCAAAGCGGCTCGAAGCGCCCCAGCCGCACCGCCGTGCCGCCCGGCTTGAGGTTGTGCGTGCCCGGCATCACGAGCACGGTGTCGTCGTAGGGCGCGGTCCAGACCCGGTCGCCGTCCTGCGCGATCGGCGTGCCGGCGCGCTCCACCACCGACAGCCCCACGGTCGGCACCAGGAAGCGGAAGTCCTGGCTGCGCGCCACCACGGCCTCGGTCACGCGCACCAGCCGCTGCGCAGGCGGCAGCGGCAGCCGCACGTGGGCCTGCACCCAGTCCGCGTCGGCCACGCCGGCCAGGCCCAGGAAACGCACCAGCGTATCGATGGCGACCTCGGCCGCGGCAGCTTCCCAGTGGTAGCCACACTCGATGAGCAGGGCGCGCCGCGGGCTGGCC
>JACZKT010000122.1 GCA_014859905.1 Rubrivivax sp. | reverse complement strand
GATTCGCCGAACGGCAGCGGCTCGCCCGGCGGCGCCGCCAGGGCGCCGGGGTGCGTGGGGCCGGGGTCCTCGCCGTCGGCCACTTCGGTGAGCAGCGCCGCGGCGCACTTCACCAGCGGCCAGGCCAGCGTGGCACCGGTGCCGTCGGTGCTTTCCATGCCCAGTTCCAGCAGCGCCGTGGCGCGAAACAGGTTCAAGGCCTGATCGAGGCCGCGGTGCTTGTGGCTGCGGCAGAAAACGCTGTAGTCGGTGACCGGCTGCGCGATGCGCGCGGCCAGCATCAGCGCGGCGCAGGCCGGCATGCCGTCGATCATCAGCAGGTGGCGCTTGCTGGCCGCCATCAGCATCACGCCCACCATCACCGCGACCTCGAAGCCGCCGAAGGCGGCCAGCACTTCGATGGGCTCGACGACATCGCGATGGCGGCCCTGGGCGCCCTGCATCACGGTCAGCAGGTGCACCAGCTGTTCGGTGCTCATCTGCGGGCCGGAAACGACGAGATCGCGCACGGGGCTGTCGGTCAGCCGCGACAGCACCAGCGCTGCGCTTTCATGCGCGCCCACACCCACACCGGCCAGGACGGTGACGTTGCCGCGCAGCTTGTCGCCGATCTCCATGCCCGCACGCATGGCGGCGTGCGCCTGCTGCAGGCTCATCGCCGCGGAAACGCGGGCATTGCGCGTGCCGTGCGCGATCTTGCGCATCAGCAGGCGCTCGTGCGGCGCCATGTTTTCGGCCATGCCGCAGTCGACCACCGTCACCTCCAGCTGCTGCGAGCGCGCAAACACCGTCAGCGGCAACTGGTTGGTGAGCAGCATGCGCACCGTCTCGTGCGTGGCGCGGCCCCTGGGGCCCGTGATGCCGTCGACCGCCAGCCCGTGGTCGGCGGCAAACACCAGCAACTGCGGTTCGCGAAAGCGCGGCTTGAGCGAGTTCTGCATCAGCCCGAGCCGGATCGCCAGCGGCTCGAGCTCGCCCAGGCTGCCGCCGACTTCGCTGCGGCGTTGCAGCTTGTCACGCAGCGCTTTCTCCAGCAGCGGCTGGGTGGTGGGCGAGACCAGGGAGCGCGGGGTGGCCATGGCGCGCAAGTGTAGCGAGACCACCCACTGCATGGGTGGGCCAAAGGACGCGCGCCGCGCCGAGACCCCGGTCGCTAGCGCAGGAAGAGACCGACCACCGGGTTGTGCGTCTCTTCCACGCAGGGGTAGGCCAGCGTGCGCAGGAAGACGTCGAAGTCGGCCTCGTCGCCTTGCGGCACCTGAATGCCGACCAGGATGCGGCCATAGTCGGCGCCCTGGTTGCGGTAATGGAAGAGGCTGATGTTCCAGCCCGGGTGCATGGCGGCCAGAAAGCGCATCAGCGCACCGGGCCGCTCTGGAAATTCGAAACGGAACAGCCTCTCGTGGCGTGCCAGCTCGCTGCGCCCGCCCACCATGTGGCGTACGTGCTCCTTGGCCAGCTCGTCGTCGGTGAGGTCGACGTTGGCGAAGCCTTGCTTCGTGAAATGGCGGCCGATGCGCCCGGCCTCGTCGCGGCGGCTGATGCTCAGGCCCACGAAGACGTGCGCCACACGCTCGTCGGAGATGCGGTAGTTGAACTCGGTCACCGAGCGCGGGCCGATGAGCTCGCAAAAGCGCTTGAACGAACCGCGCTGCTCGGGGATCGTGACCGCGAAGAGTGCTTCGCGCTGCTCGCCGAACTCGGCGCGTTCGGCAACGAAACGCAGGCGGTCGAAGTTCATGTTGGCACCGCAGGTGATGGTCACCAGCGTGCGCCCCTTGAGCTTGTGCGTCTCGACGTACTGCTTGACGGCCGCCACGCCCAGTGCGCCGGCGGGCTCGAGGATGCTGCGCGTGTCCTGGAACACGTCCTTGATGGCGGCGCAGACGGCGTCGGTGTCGACCACCACGTAGTCGTCGACGAGGGCGCGGGTGATGCGGAAGGTCTCCTCGCCCACCAGCTTGACCGCCGTGCCGTCGGAGAACAGCCCCACGTCGGCCAGCTGCACGCGCCGGCCCTTGCGCACCGACTGCACCATGGCGTCGGAATCTTCCATCTGCACCCCGATGACGCGGATTTCCGGCCGCACGGCCTTGATGTAGGCCGCCACACCCGAGACCAGCCCGCCGCCGCCGATGGCCACGAAGACGGCGTCGATCGGCCCCTGGTGCTGGCGCAGGATCTCCATCGCCACCGTGCCTTGACCGGCGATCACGTCCGGGTCGTCGAAGGGGTGCACGAAAGTCAGGCCCTGCGCCTGCTGCAATGCCAGTGCGTGCGTGTAGGCGTCGCTGTAGCTGTCGCCCTGCAGCACGACCTCTGCGCCCAGCGCATGGACGGCATCGACCTTCAGCCTGGGCGTCGTCACCGGCATCACGATGACGGCCCGGCAGCCCAGCTTCCTGGCCGACAGCGCCACGCCCTGCGCGTGGTTGCCTGCCGAGGCGCAAATGACGCCTCGCGCCAGCGCCTCGGCGCCCAGGTGCACCATCTTGTTATAGGCGCCGCGCAGCTTGAAGCTGAACACCGGCTGCTGGTCTTCGCGCTTGAGCAGCACCTGGTTGCCCAGCCGGCGCGACAGCGTGCGCGCCGGCTCCAGCGCCGTTTCGCGTGCCACGTCGTAGACGCGGGCGGTGAGGATGCGCTTG
>JACZKT010000121.1 GCA_014859905.1 Rubrivivax sp. | reverse complement strand
GCGCTGCGCGCCAACGGCGGCAACCGGGTGCTGGCGGCGCGGCAACTGCGCATGTCCCGGGCGGCCTTGTACGACCGGCTCGAGCGCTGGCCTGAGCTCGCCAGACCGCGGGCGGGGCGCGTGAACGACAGCAATATGAATGACTGACATTCGAACATACGGAATGTCCGATGGTCAGACACACGTTTGCCTATTTGTCTGATTTTCGGTCATTACGTGTTTGTGCTTCGACCGCATTTTTTGCGTCCGCCAGTGGGACGCTGCCGGTCCGGTTTGACGTCCAATTAATTAACGTTGAGCCTCACAGGAGACTACTTTGGCAATCCACCCATTGAAGTCAAGTGCCTCCGACTATGACGCGTGGCGCGTCGCGAAGAAGATCAAGCCCAGCCAGGGGGGCGCGATCAAGCTGGCTCGAATTCACGGAAGGGATTTGCTCTGCGTCAGGTACCGTGAAAGCCCTGACGGCACCGAGCGACTCACGGCCATGGAGTTGGTTGTCGAGAGATCGGTCATTCAGAAACACGAGGACCCCGTGGTTTCCTTCAAAGTCAAGCGGGAGGAGTTTGAGTTGCGCGAACGTGTCCAAGCCAAGGGCGCAAAATACGACTACAAGACGCACATGTGGCGGCTTCCGCGCAGCGAGGTGATCCGGATGGGCCTTCGAAATCGCATCGCCGTCACGTTCGATCAGTTGTACCAAGAACAAAATCGTCCGTGACAGAATTTATGGCCATAGGTAGCAACTTTACAATGCTGTCCAATTAATGTTAGGCCTCACACCGTGACCTCGCAGCCATCCGAAGCACAAGTAACCCCGCTCCAAGTCGGCCACTATGCCGCGGCATTCATTGACCTGCTTGGTCAGCGTGCAGCGCTTCGAGGCCAGAACCTGCTCCCAATAGTCCAAACAGAAGAGGAGAAGCAGCGGCTACTCTCGACGCTCAAGGCAAGTGTCGGATCCCTCGCCGTCCTTCAGCAGCGGGCGGCCAAGATGATGGGCGCAAGCAACCCGGACCCGAACTCCGACCTGAGAGCCACCCTCTCTCCCTCGGAGCAGACCGAGTGGGACGAGATGATGCGCGCAACAATCACTACACAGCGATGGTCGGATGGTCTCCTGCTTTTCACCTCTATAGCGGAAGAACTCGTCAAGTGCCCATTGAACGGCATCTTTCGAATGCTCGCGCTGACCGGCGCCCTCTGCTTCATGGGACTGGCTTCCAAACAGCCCTTGCGCGGCGCGGTTGAAGTGGCTTGGGGCGTCGAACTGCAGCCCGGCGAACTGTATGGCGCAGCCGTAGCCAGAGCCTACGAACTCGAAAGTGAAGTCGCCGACTATCCGCGAATAGTTGTTGGCCCATATCTTGTTCACTACCTCGAACTCCACAGCAAGAACACGAGCGAGGAGCGCCACGCCAAAGTGAATCGGGCCTTAGCGTCGCTTTGCCAAGATATGCTGGTTCTTGACGCAGATGGCCACTGGATACTTCACTACCTTGGGCCCGCCTTCAGGACAGCAATCACCGAGTCGAGCCACGACCAACTCTATTCCTTAGCTAGCGCCTTTGTAGACTCGCAGCTTTTGGAACACCAACGTACGCAGAACACGAAGCTCGCCTTCAGATACGTCCACCTTGAGCAGTACTTTGAGGCACATCCCCCGGGGCTAACGTGAGGCCTAACCCTTCGCTCAAGCGGACACGCAGCGGCATTCGTCGCATGGCCCTCATTTCATTCTGAGCCATGCGCCGCCTGCCGCTGCGTGCCGCTTAGCTCAAACGTTAGGCGTCACATACCACCGAGCGCCGACGCGGATTCGGCCCTAAAGTCAGCGATTCGATAGGGAGAAGAGTGTATACAACAAGCTTCGACGAATTCATTAGCGCAAATGGATTCAGCAGGCCTTTCCCCTCCAATCTGTATCACTACACCAGCACTGATGCAGCGATCAATATTCTCGCGAATGGCGAGTTTTGGTTAGCGCACCCAAAATACTTCAACGATCGCCAAGAGTATCACGATGGCGTTGGAATAATCCTAAGCGTGCTCAGCAGTCGAGCCAGTGAACTCGGCCCTGCTTTACTTGAAGCGCTCAAGCAGGTGTTCCTGGGCCAGCAGCATCTTAACAAACCCCTGAACGTTGGAGTTTTGTGTTTTTCTGGCGGCAAGCGGGACCTCTTGAGCCAGTGGCGCGGCTACACGAAGGCAAACCTCGGAATCTGTCTTTCCGTCAACACGGCGACTCTGTACTCACAGAATATTGAAGCTTCTCTAAGACGGTGCATCTATTCGCCCACAGAGAAGATCGAGATAGTCAACAAGCTTGTTGACGACCTACTTAGAGAATACAAGGGAAAATCTGTTGCTGAAGTTTCAGCTAAGGCTTTCTGGCACTTCCAGCAAGCGGCACTCATTTTCAAAAGTGAGGCATTCGACGAAGAACAGGAATGGCGCCTGATCACGTTTACGCTGGCCAACAACGATCAGCGCTGGAATTTCCGATCTGTGAATTCAACGATCATCCCTTATGTCAAAGTGAAGATTGACCTTAAGCCCTGCCTCGACGAGGTAATTGTAGGTCCTAGCGAAAATCAAGAATTGACAAGAAATAGCCTCTTCTTCCTCATGTTTAAGCACGAGATTTGGAGAAACAATATCACGGCCTCCTCGATACCCTACAGGAGCCTGTGAACGGTGACGCCTAACCCCTCGCTCAAGCGGAGCGCCAACGGCAGGACACCAGGCCCGGGCCGGTGGTACGCGGTACATTTTCACCAGCCCGGGCCTGGTGTCCTGCCGTCGTCGCCCGCTCTCCAGGAACCGATGTGCTAAGTCGTTGATTTTCCTAGAGGCACCCGTGGTGCTGTAACATTTCCTAACACGCCGGCGAAGGCTCTGTGGAACCTGGTTCCTGGCCCATGTGCGGTTTCGGCAGCCGCCGAAACACGGGGCTTAGCTCGAACGTTAGGCGTCGCAGGAGGCCACGCCGCTGGATGCCGTCGTGTCCGAGACACATCGAATGTTAGTGTGCACTCTCGTTTAGAAGAAGGCGGGGCAACACCAGGTCCTACTCTCTCATGATCCCTCGAACAGAGGGTGACATGAGTAACTACTCTGCGGTTACACTTCCTCTCATACGGATGTATGCTGCATGTCCAAGCACCAGAAGGCCCTCGACAAGCTGTGCGCCAGCCCGCCGCCGGCAGACCTCAAGTGGAACGACCTCAAGACTCTGCTCGAACACCTTGGCTACGAGATGCTCAAGAACAGCGGCTCACGCCGCAAGTTCTTTCACCCCGAAAAGAAGGCACTCGTGATCTGCCATGAACCGCACCCTTCGCCTGTAGTCGACAAGGGTTGTGTAGTAGGGGTTGTTGATCATCTTCGGGCATACGGATTCATCAAGAAGTAGCTATGGACACACTCAAGTACAAGGACTACGAAGGCACGGCGGAGATCGACATGTCGCGCCGCGTGTGTCACGGTCGAATTCTGTTCATTGATGATCTCGTGACCTATCAGGCAGCGGATCCAGCAGCGCTTCAAGACGAGTTTGAGGCCGCCGTCGATGACTACCTCCAAACGTGCACGGATGTAGGTAAGGAACCCCAGCGTCCGTTCAAGGGCCTCTTCAATGTGCGCGTCCCTCCTGCAATTCATCGTGCAGCAGCCATGCGTGCAGTCTCCGACGAGGTTGCGCTCAACGATGTTGTGGTCCGAGCCCTTGACGCCTTCCTCAACGTTCGATCTGCGGTGAACCATACCGTGACGGTGACTTTTGAGACACCTCCCCGAATGATCAAGACGGTCCAAGCGGTGGCCTCGGACAACGTTCAATGGGGTACATCCAATGTCCACTGAATCGCTCTCGCCGCCCCAAGCTCCGATTCCTGCAGGAACGCCTCTTTCCATGAAGGAGGTCGCTGAACTGCTCGTTCGGCACTATGACTTGCACGAAGGTCTCTTCGACCTACTTCTGGAGTATCAGTTTGCATTCGGGAACTTCGGTCCTAGTCCCGCGCAGATCACTCCAGGCGCAATGATTGGATTGGCAAAACTCGGCCTGACACGCGTCGACAAAGTCGGCCCTCTGACCGTTGACGCAGCTCAAGTGAATCCGACAGCCAAAGTGCGCACACGTACAGGTCGTCGAGCCGCGGAACGCGACGCCTAACCCCTCGCTCAAGCGGAGCGCCAACGGCAGGCCACCAGCGCCCGGCCGGTGGTACGCGGTATTTTCACCGGCCGGGCGCTGGCGTCCTGCCGTCGTCGCCCGCTCTCCAGGAACCGGTGTGCTAAGTTGTTGATTTATATAGAAGTAGCCTCGGCGGTTCCTGGTCCGTGTGAAGTCCGGTACCCCGCACTGCGGGCTTAGCTCGAACGTTAGGCAGCGCAAACACACCTTTCGCAACTCGCAGCTTAAAATGCAAGACTTCACCTGGTCGCCCAAAGAGAAACAGATCGCCCGCACGGTGTTCGAGAGTGCTGCCGTGGCTGAAGAGCAAGAACTACTTGAAAGGCTCAAGACTCAAGCTGCCGCGATGAAGAACATGGAAGACCTGTGGGCGCTTCAGAATGTGATTCGAGACTCAGAGCGCAAGTATCAAGAGAAGTACGACTACCGCTACTCTCAACTCATTGCTGTCTTTGGCGGTCTTGTAAGAGAGGGGAGAGTATCGATTGGCGCGCTTCATGGCCTCAGCGAAGAAAAAATGAAGTACATTGAACGCATTGCATCGCTGTGAAAGAAGAACACACGCAGTCGAAGTAAAGTGCACCATGCACACAGCCCACCTGGCGCTGCCTCTTAAGTCACTCCACCTAAGTGATTGATTTGCAATGCGTTTTTCGGAGTGACTTCGGCGCGATTTGCGGCAAGCCGCCGATTACTTCGCTAACCCCTCGCTCAAGCGGCGCGCCAACGGCAGGCCACCAGGCCGACCATCGGCACACGAAGACGCGAGAGCTGACTTGCGTATTCGAGTCGCCAGAGAAGCTAATTCAAGACTTTCTGCGTGAAGCAAGGAGAATCCATCGTGAAAACCGTAGTTCTTGACGTCCGCGATCCCGAAGAAGCGATGCAGGACTTCGTCGATGTGTGGAAGTCCGGCAAAGCCAAGAAGGAGGCCCGTATCTCTTTTGCCACGCCAGAGCTTCTATGGAAGGTCTTGACCGCCAAACGATGGGAGTTGCTCAAGGCGCTTTGCGGTGCGGGGCCGGTCACCGTCCGCGAGGCTGCGAAGAGGGTGAATCGCGACATCAAGGCCATTCACAGCGATCTCACCGCGCTGCGCATGGCCGGAGTGATCGACCGCACTGAATCGGGCCAGGTCGAGTTTCCGTACGAGACGGTCAAAGTCGAGTTCATGCTCAAAGCCGCGTGACGCTGACCCGGCGCCCGCTTAACTCGAACGATAGTCGGCGCAAGAATCATGTCCCCACGCACATGTCTGCCGATTCTTGCCATTGCAGTGGCCGGCTGCTCCACTCAGCCCACCACATCGCCCAGCCAGTCCGCACGGTCGGAAACCCAAGTCACCGAGGTGTGGGAGTACCCAGCCTCGGCGTTCCCGACCATCTGCATGATCTTGAAATCAGACGGAACGCTCCATTTCCGAGGAGGTTTCTTGTCCTTGAATGGCGGACGCTGGAAGAAGGACCCCGAGTCGTCGACAACGAGCATCGTCCTGGGAGGTTCGGCCCCTCTCCAGATGGACGCCATCAACGAACAAAGCAGCGGCAAGACCGCGGCACCGGCCGCCTATGATCCGGCGACACGAACAATCCGGTATCGCCTAGGCCCAGCCACTGAATCACTTCAGTTCGCCGGGTTTGTCTTCTACCGCAAGGCCGAGTGCAGTATCACCTGACCTTTAGCGCAAGCGGAGCCCGCTTGGGCCGCGGCAATGGCGTGCACACGCCGGAAAACTAGGGTTTGCACTGATTCGGTGCATTCCGGCATGGCGCTTGCATCCTGTCCGGCCGTCGCACCTGCGCTCTCGTCGGTGCCCGACCCCACAAAGGAGACCCCCGCATGAAGCGCCGCTTGTTCCAGACCACCCTGATCGCCTCTGCCCTGAGCCTGGCCGCGCTGGCCGCCACGGCGCAGACCAAGGGCGACGTCAAGATCGCCATCATCGCCAGCAAGACCGGCCCGCTGGAGGCCTATGCCAAGCAGACCATCGTCGGCTTCCACATGGGCCTGCAATACGCCACCGGCGGCACCATGACGGTCGCCGGCCGCAAGCTGGTGGTGATCGAGAAGGACGACCAGGGCAAGCCCGACGTGGGCAAGGCGCAGCTCGCCGCGGCCTATGCCGACGACAAGGTCGACATCGCCGTCGGGCCCACCGCATCGCCGGTGGCGCTGGCCATGCTGCCGGTGGCCGAGGAATACAAGAAGATCCTGCTCGTCGAGCCGGCCGTGGCCGACTCGATCACCGGCGACAAGTGGAACAAGTACATCTTCCGCACCGGCCGCAACAGCAGCCAGGACGCCGCCGCCAACGCCGCCGCGCTGGACCTGCCGGGCAACAACGTCGTCACGCTGGCGCAGGACAACGCTTTCGGCCGCGACGGCATCAAGGCCTTCAAGGAGTACATCAAGAAGGCCAAGTTCGTGCACGAGGAGTACCTGGCGCCCGGCACCACCGACTTCACCGCCGGCCTGCAGCGCATCGTCGACAAGCTCAAGGACCAGCCGGGCAAGAAGTACGTCTGGGTGGTCTGGGCCGGCGCGCCGTCGCCCTTCAACAAGTTCGCCGAGCTCGAGCTGAAGAAGCGCTACGGCATCGAGATGGCCACCGGCGGCAACATCCTGCCGGCGATGGTGGCCTACAAGCAGTACCCGGGCATGGAAGGCGCGCTGTACTACTACTTCGCGATCCCGCAGAACAAGGTCAACGAGTGGCTGGTGGCCAACCACTACAGCCAGTTCAAGAGCCCGCCGGACTTCTTCACCGCCGGCGGCATGAGCGCGGCCATCGCCGTCGTCGAGGCGCTGAAGAAGACCAAGGGCGACACCAACACCAACAAGCTGATCGCCACCATGGAGGGCATGTCCTTCGAGACGCCCAAGGGCACCATGACCTTCCGCAAGGAAGACCACCAGGCGATGCAGGACATGTACCACTTCCGCATCAAGAACGACCCGGCCTTCGCCTGGGGCGTGCCCGAGCTGGTGCGCGAGATCAAGGCCAGCGAGATGGCGATCCCGATCAGAAACAAGCGCTGAAGGCGCTTGTTTCTGACGGGCTTTTCGCACAGCTCCCCCGAGCCCCCTCCGGGAGGGGGCTCCAGTCAGGTTGACGAGCCCGGCCTCGAGGCCGGGCGGGAATCTGCATGCTCGAAACCATCGATCTAACGATCCGGTTCGGCGGCCATGTCGCCGTCGACCATGTCTCGTGCCGCTTCGAGCCGGGCACGCTGACGTCGATCGTCGGCCCCAACGGTGCCGGCAAGACGACCTACTTCAACCTCATCAGCGGCCAGCTGCCGGCCAGCGAGGGCCGCGTGCTGCTCGACGGCGAGGACATCGCCACGCTGCCGGCGCCGACGCGCACGCGCAAGGGGCTGGGCCGCGCCTTCCAGCTCACGCAGCTGTTCCCCAACCTGACGGTGCTGGAGAACGTGCGCCTGGCGGTGCAGGCGCGCTGCGGCGGCGGCCTGCAGCTGCTGTCGGTGTGGCTGGACCGCAAGGCCTGGATCGACGAAGCCGCCGAGTTGCTGCGCCAGGTCCAGCTCGGCGACAAGCTGCAGCAGCATGCCGCGGCGCTGCCGCACGGCGACCAGCGCAAGCTCGAGGTGGCGCTGCTGATGGCGCTGGACCCCAAGGTCTACATGTTCGACGAACCCACCGCCGGCATGAGCGTCGACGACGTGCCGGTGGTGCTGGACCTCATCCGCGCGCTCAAGTCGAGGAAGGATCGAACCATCCTGCTCGTCGAGCACAAGATGGACGTCGTGCGCGAGTTGTCCGACCGCATCGTCGTGCTGCACAACGGGCAGTTGGTGGCCGACGGCGAACCGGCGGCAGTGATTGCCTCGCCGGTCGTTCAGCAAGCCTATCTCGGCATGGCGGCGGAGGAGCCGGCGTGAACGCGTTGCTGACCCTCGCCGGCGTGCATACGCACATCGGTGCCTACCACATCCTGCACGGCGTGGACCTCGAAGTGCCAGAGGGCCAGGTCACGATGCTGCTGGGCCGCAACGGCGCCGGCAAGACGACGACGCTGCGCACGATCATGGGCCTGTGGAAGGCGAGCCAGGGGGCCATCAGCTTCCGCGGCGAGGCCATCCACGGCCGCGAGACGCCGGACATCGCGCAGCTGGGCATCGCCTACGTGCCCGAGACGATGGGCATCTTCACCGACCTCACGGTGCAGGAGAACATGGTGCTGGCCGCGCGCGCCGCGCGCCACGCCGGCGAACTGGACACGCAGCGGCTGGACTGGATCTTCGGCCTCTTCCCGGCGCTGAGGAAGTTCTGGCTCTACCCGGCGGGCAAGCTCTCGGGCGGGCAGAAGCAGATGCTGGCGGTGGCGCGCGCCATCGTCGAGCCGCGTGCGCTGATCCTCATCGACGAGCCGAGCAAGGGGCTGGCGCCGAGCATCGTCAACAACCTGATCGGCGCGCTGCGTGAGCTGAAGGCGCAGCGCACGACGATCCTGCTCGTCGAACAGAACTTCCAGATGGCCAAGGCGCTGGGCGACACCGTGGCCGTGATGGACGACGGCCGCGTCGTGCACCGCGGCGAGATGGCCGCACTGGCCGCCGACGAGAGTCTGCAGCAGCGGCTGCTGGGTTTGTCACTGGGGGCGCATGCATGACTGTTCAGGCTGTCCCACCCTCACCCCAGCCCTCTCCCGCCCAGGCGGGAGAGGGGGCGAGCGGCGCTGTTGTTTCTCCCTCTCCCCGCACGCAGGGAGAGGGCAGGGGTGAGGGGTCCGTGATTCCGCAGTCCCGCTTCGACTGGCGCCCGATCGCGCTGCTGTTCGCGGTGCCGCTGCTGGCGCTGCCGGCCGTCGGCAGCGGCAGCACCTGGATCACGCTCACGGTGGCCGGCCTGGCGATGGGGCTCATCATCTTCGTCATCGCCTCCGGCCTGACGCTGATCTTCGGCCTCATGGACGTGCTGAACTTCGGCCACGGCGTGTTCATCGCGCTCGGCGCCTTCGTCGCCACCAGCGTCATGGGTTACGGCGCCGGCGCGGGCTGGAGCGGCTTCGTCAGCGTCTTCGCGGCCATGCTGGTGGCGATGATGGTGGCCGGCGCCGTCGGCTGGGCCTTCGAGCGCGTCATCGTGCGCCCGGTCTACGGCCTGCACCTGAAGCAGATCCTGATCACCATGGGCGGCATGATCGTCGGCGAGGAGATCATCAAGGTCGTCTGGGGCCCGCTGCAGATCGCGCTGCCGCTGCCCGACGAACTGCGCGGCGCCTGGCTGTTCGGCGATGCGGCAATCGAGAAATACCGCGTGCTGGCGGCGGCGATCGGCCTCGTGGTGCTGGCCACGCTCGTCTTCACGCTCAACCGCACCAAGATCGGCCTGCTGATCCGCGCCGGCGTGCAGGACCGCAGCATGGTCGAAGCGCTGGGCTACCGCATCCGGCGCCTGTTCGTCGGCGTCTTCGTTGCCGGCTCGGCGCTGGCCGGGCTGGGCGGTGTGCTCTGGGGCCTGTACCAGCAGAGCGTGACGCCGCAGATCGGCGCCCAGGTCAACGTGCTGATCTTCATCGTCATCATCATCGGCGGCCTGGGCTCGACCTTCGGCTGCTTCGTCGGCGCGCTGCTGGTGGGGCTGATGGCCAACTACACCGGCTTCCTGGCGCCCAAGGTGGCGCTGTTCTCGAACATCGCGCTGATGGTGGGCATCCTGCTGTGGCGCCCGCAGGGCCTGTACCCCATCACCAACCGATGACCGTCCTGGACCGCATCCTCTCGCACGATCGGCCGCGCAGCAAATGGCTGGGGGCGGCGCTCGTGATCATCCTCGTCGTGCTGGCGCTGGCCCCGTTCCTGTTCCCGGGCGCCAAGTCGATGTCGGTGGTGGCCAAGATCCTGGTCTTCATCCTGCTGGTGGCCAGCTACGACCTGCTGCTGGGCTACACCGGCATCGTCAGCTTCGCGCACACGATGTTCTTCGGCATCGGCGCCTACGGCATCGCGATCGCGAGCGACAAGCTCGGCGCCGGCTGGGCTGCGGTGGGGCTGGGGCTGCTCGGCGCCATCGCCGTCTCGGCGGCGCTGTCGCTGCTGGTGGGCCTGTTCAGCCTGCGCGTGAAGGCGATCTTCTTCGCCATGATCACGCTCGCGGTGGCCACCGCCTTCCAGACCCTGGCCTCGCAGCTGAGCGACTTCACCGGCGGCGAGGACGGGCTGACCTTCCGCAGCCCCGAGTGGCTGAGCCCCAGCTTCGAGCCCTTCGAGACCGAGATCCTCGGACTGCTGCTCGACGGCAAGGCCTTCACCTACTGGCTGCTGTTCGCGGTCGTGCTGGCGCTGTTCCTGCTGCTGCTGCGCATCGTCAATTCGCCTTTCGGCCGCGTGCTGCAGGCGATCCGCGAGAACGACTTCCGCGCCGAGGCCATCGGCTACCGCACCGTCGTCTACCGCACCCTGAGCAACGTGCTGTCGGCGCTGTTCGCCACCATCGCCGGCGCGCTGCTCGCGCTGTGGCTGCGCTACGTCGGGCCGGACACGACGCTGAGTTTCGAGATCATGCTCGACATCCTGCTCATCGTCGTCATCGGCGGCATGGGCACGCTGTACGGCGCCGTGATCGGCGCGGTGCTCTTCGTGCTGGCGCAGGCCTACCTGCAGGACCTGCTGGCGCTGGGCGCCACCGCGGTGCAGGGCGTGCCGGTGCTGCAGGCGCTGATCGCGCCCGACCGCTGGCTGCTGTGGCTGGGCGTGCTGTTCGTGCTTTCCGTCTACCACTTTCCGACCGGTGTCGTCGGCCGGCTGCGAGCGCTCGCGCTGAAGGTGAAGACATGAGCGGCTGCACCTCGAACTACCTGGTCTGCGAAGGCCGCGAGATCCACTACATGGAGTGGGGCGCGGCGCACGGCGAGGTCGTCATCGCCTGGCACGGCCTGGCACGTACCGGGCGTGACATGGACCCCATCGCGGCGGCGCTGGCGCAGCGCTGGCGCGTGATCTGCCCCGACACCATCGGCCGCGGCCTCAGCCAGTGGAGCCCGCAGCCCGCGGCCGAATACTGCCTGGCCTTCTACGAGCGGCTCGCGCTGTCGCTGCTGGAGCAGTTGCGCATCGAGCAATGCCTGTGGCTGGGCACTTCGATGGGTGGCGCCATCGGTCTCAAGGCCGCCGCGGGGTCGCTGCGCGGCCGCATCCGGCGCCTGGTGCTCAACGACATCGGGCCGCAGCTGGCCGCAGCCGCCGTGCAGCGCATCCGCAGCTACGCCGGCAGTCCCCCGGCCTTCGCGACGATGGGCGAGCTGGAACGCTTCTTTCGCACCGTCTACGCCCCCTACGGCCAGCTCAGCGACGAAATGTGGCGCCACCTCACCGAGACTTCGATGCGCCGCCTGCCCGACGGCCGCGTCACGCCGCACTACGACCCGGCCATGGTGCAGCAGTTCGAGCACCACCCCGACGACTACCTGCAGTGGGACGCCTGGGACCGCCTGGACCTGCCGGTGCTGTGCCTGCGCGGCGAGTCTTCCGACCTGCTGCTGCCGGAAACAGCCGACGCGATGCGCGCCCGCGGGCCGCGCGCAGTGGTCGTCACGATCTCCGGCTGCGGCCATGCGCCGGCCTTGAACACGGCCGAGCAGTTCAGCCTGGTGGAGCGTTTCTTCAGCGGCAGCTGATGCCGATCAGGCAGACGCGGGAGCGCGGTTCGAATTTCTCCCTCTCCCGCCTGCGGGAGAGGGAGTAACACGCGGTCTTCACGCCGCGGGTTGGATCGGGATGCGGCGCTCGGTGCCCGTGGCCGATCGCGCCCGCAACTGCCCGCAGCCGCCGTCGACATCCTGCGCGGCCGAGCGCCGCAGCCTGGTCAGGATGCCGCGCCGGTTCAGCGCGCGCGCCATCGCGGCGGCCCGCTCCCAGGACGGGCGCCGATAAGCCAGCCCGGCCACCGCGTTGTAGG